>NZ_JBKZWT010000209.1:0-6436 GCF_047759905.1 Sinomonas sp. G460-2
TGTCCTCGAGGAAGTCGGCGGCCTGACCCCAGTCGCCGAGCCGCGCCGCCGCGTAGGCCGCCCCGGCCGCGCACAGCTGAAAGACGTGCTGCGAATCGCACACGCGAAGCTCCTCGAGCGTGGGCTCGAGGACTTCGAGCGCCGGACCGAACCGCCCCTGGCGCAGGAACGCGAGCCCGCGCGCGCACGCGAGCGTGGCCGCGAGCTGGAAGGACTCCTCGTGGTGACGTGACCCCGAGAATCGCGCGGGGATCGACTCGACGGCGCCCCATTGGCCCGCCGTGACCGCGGCGTAGACAAGGCGGACGGCCGCGAACTCGGCGAGACACCCGCTGCCCTCGACCGATCCGAGCAGCTCGAGCGCTCTCGACGCCGCGTCGACGCTCTCGAGCAGGAGGCCCCTGCACGCGAGCACCTCGGCCTCGAGCGCGCCCACGACCCCGCGCTCCACCGCGGAACGCTCCGTTGCCTGGTTCGCGCGCCACGCCGCGAGGCCGACCTCGAGAGCCATGTAGTCTCCCGCGACGGACGCGAAGACGAGGCGCAGAAGGTCCCACGGGCCGCCGTCGGACGCCTCGGCGAGCCGATCGACGTCGTGCGCGATCTCCTCGTGCGGGTGCCCCAACGCGTCCCTGCTGTAGAGCCACAGGAGCCCGGCCGTGAGGAAGCCCTCGGCGTCCAGCTCGGGTGACGGCTCGAGCAGCCGGGCCGCCTCGCTGTGGTGGCTCGCGGCGTACGCGACGATCCCGCGGACAAGGAAGGCCTCGGCGCGGAGTTCAGGGGACCTGACGGCGTCCGCGGCGCGGAGCGCGAGCGAGGTCTCGCCCAGTCGGGCCGCGAGCTTGGCGGCCCGCAGGAAAGTGGTCTCCTCGAGGGCGAGCCCGCAGCCGAGCGCCCACGAGACGGCGCACAGAAGCCCGTCCGCGGTCGCGATCTGGCGGGCCCGGTGGCCGGCGGCGAGCTGCTGGAGCCGCAACGAGCGGCTCAGCGGGATCAGCTGGAAGATCGCCTCGCCGTAGACGCTGTGGCGGAGCCGGATCGAGCCGTCAGGTCCCGTGGGCGGGAGGATGAGCCGCTTCGCGACGAGGCTCCGCACCACCTCGGCCGCGAAGTTGCCCTCGATGAGGCTCAGCGCCGCGGGCTGCGCGACGGCCACAAGCATGAGCGCGTCGCGCTCGTCGGAGGAGAGCCGCTGGAGCTGCTCGCGCACGAGCCCCACGAGCCCGTCTCCCCGCCGCTCGAGCTCGGACGCGAGGATCCACGTGCCCTTGCGCTCCGCGAGCGCACCCGTGCTCTGCGCCTCCTCGACGAGGCAGCGCAGGAGCATCGGGTTGCCCTGCGAGTCGCGCCACAGCCGGCGCACGGTCGAAGGCAGCACGCGGCTGCCGAGGCTCGATTCGAGGAAACGCGCGGCCTCGCCGTACGTGAACGGCTCGAGGTCGATCCGCTCGGCGCCCCCGTCGAGCCACAGCTGCATGAGCGGGGGCGGGAGGAGCGTGCCGTCGGGCGAGGTCACCAAGGCCTGCGCCCAGCCCGCGCCGACGAGCTCGGCGACGACCTCGGCGGTGAGCGCATCGATCGAGTGGGCGTCGTCGATGACGAGCACGAGCCGGCTCTCCCGGCCGACCCGCAGCTCCTCGATGCGGCGCCAGAACGCGCGCAGCACGGAGAGCCTCGAACCGGCCTCCGCCGTGGGAAGCCCGCCCAGGAACGGGGCGAGCACACCATAAGGCACGCGCTGCAGCGACGGGCTGCCGTGGATCTCGAACATCTGCGCGACCGGCGCAATCTCGTCGCGCACGGCCGCGACGAGGGCCGATTTGCCGACCCCCGTCTCGCCCAGCACGAGCACGGCCGGGACCCGGTCCCGGAGCAGGGCAGCGCAGCGCGCTATTTCCTGGTCCCTCCCGACGAGCTCAAGCGCCATCAGAGGAGCCCCGCGAGCTCGGAGCGAGACGTGATCCCGAGCTTCGAGAACACCTGGTACAGATGGCCTTCTACGGTACGCACTGACAGCCCCATTTCCTCAGCGATCGTCCGGTTTGATTCGCCGCGGGCAGCGAGCACCGCGACCTCGCGCTCCCGCGACGTGAGCAGAGGCCCCAGACTCTGCGGCACGACCGGGAGGACCTCGACGAGCCCGGTGAGCCGGTCGAGGCGAGCCTGGAGGCTGCGCGCCGAGCGCACGTCCCCCCTGTCCCGCGCCACGTCGAGGCCGACGGCGGTGCACCGCGACTCGAGCGTGTCGAGCTCGAGCTCGGCCGCGAGATCCGCCGCCGCAGTGAGGTCGGGCAGGATCCGGAGCCGCGAGCCCCGCGCGAGCCGCCGGCCCAGCTCCGCGAGCGGACCCTGGCGGTGCGAGCAGATCTCTTCGAGGAGCACGAACTCCTCCGGTCCCGTGTCGACGGTGGCCCCGAGGAGCTTGATGCCGGCCATGGTCCACCGGCCCGCACCGAGATCCTCGCGGGAGGAGGCGACGAGCCGCGCGGCGGCGTGACGCTCGCCGATCCACCGTCGGGCCATGTCTGCGCAGAAGTCCATCGAGCTCTTGATCGAATAGCTGCACGGAGCGGACCAGGCCTCGACCTTGTCCAGATAGGTACGGGTGGCCGCGGCGTCCCCCTGCTGGGCGAAAGCGAACGCCGTCGCGGCGTACGCGCAGCCGAGCGACGCCTGGACGTGGCCTTGCTCGAGCTGAGCCGTGGCCGCGAGGAGCGGCGCGAGCGCCTCGGGGCCTCGGCCCGCGTAGACGAGCGCGAGGCCCGCGGCGAACTCGTAGTGCGCACCCTCGATTCGCAGGCTCGGGACGGTCGAGCGGCCAGAGGAGCGGACGAGCGCGAGGCATTGGCGCCAGTGGCCGTTGAGCAGGAGGACGAAGAACGCCCGCGTGTTGAATTCGTGGCGCACGCGCGGGGTCCCGGCCGGGCCGCCGAGCTGGCTCGAGATGTCGTGGAGCGTGGAGAGCGCGTCCGATTCGCGCCCCACGTAGGCCTGGGCCTGCATGAGCAGGCACCCGGCGCGCAGCCGCAACTCGTCGTCCCAGCCTGGCCTGCCCGCCTCGATGCCCTCGATCCGGTCGATGACGGACGCGAAGTCCCCGAGGTACACGGCGTCCGCGAACTCGGCGAGGTCGAGGATGGCCCGCGCGCGCTCCGTCTCCTCGTCGGGGACGTGCGTGAGGCCCGGGTGAAGCACGAGCCGCGCCCGCGCGTCGTCAAGCAGCGGGGCGATCTCCTGCTCGCGCAACGGAATGGCCCGCTTGGCTGTGGCGAGCGTCTCGACGTAGCCCGCGAACTCGACCGGGGCGAGGTCGCCGAGCTCGTCCGCCGTGATCTGTTCGAGGATCGAATGCGCCTGGAGCGGGAGCCCGAGCCCGAGATAGGCGGCCGCGCGCAGCCGCTGGACCGTGGCCCAGGTCCCGCGGACGCGCGGGACGCCCTCGAGGCATTCGAGCGCAAAGCGGGGATCGTAGAGGCGGAGGGACGCGCTCGCAGCGGCGATCGCGTGCGACGCCGGGAGCACGGTCTGGCATTCGCGCGTCCACGCGGCGTAGCCGAGGAGTTCGACGACGCCGAGCGTCGAGAGCGGGGGCTCGGCAGCCCCGATGATGAGCGCCCGCAGCTCGCGGCGTCGCGGGATGCTGAGCCAGCCGCGGACCACCTCAGCCATGATCGGGTCCGCGAGCGAGACGGTGTTCCGTTCCTCGACGTGGATGAGCCCCGACTCGTCCATGAGCGCCACGGTCTCGGCCCCGAAGACGTTCGTGAGCCGCTCGAGCGAGAGCCGCCGCGCGCACGCGAGCGCGTCGATCGCGGTCTGCACGTCGCTCGGCTCGCGCTCGACCCGGGATCGCACCACGTCGTCGATCTCGCGGCTGCGCGTCGACTCGGCGTCCTCGGCGAGCGTCCACACGCCCTCGGTCGAGCGGAGCTGCTCGGTGAGCAGGAAGTCGGCGAGGATCCGGTAGAGGAGCTCAGGGTTGCCGTGCGCCATCGCGTGGAGCAGGCGGGCCACGGTGCGGGGCACGATTCCGCCGAGCACATCCCTGAGCACGTGCTCGGTGCGGTCCTCGGGCAGGAGCTCGAGCGGGATCTCGCGGATGCGCTGCTCGGTGAGCATCCAGTGGAAGTCTTCGGGGAGGTCGCTCGTCCGCGTCGCGGTGACGATGACCTTCGCGGTGCCCGTGGTCATCAGCTGCACGAGCGTCGCGGTGCTGAGCTCGTCGAGCCCGCCGGGCGTCTCGAGCGCGATGACGGCGGGGCGGCCGGCCGCGTCCTCGGCGAGCGTCTCCATGATCCCGCGCATCGTCGCGCCGGGGCTCTCGAGCGCCTCATCGGGGAGCCGCGCGAGCAGTGGGGCGAGCGCGCCGTAAGGGGTCTCTGCGCCCGCGATCGTGCTGCGCAGCGTCTGGGCGTACGTGTAGGGTGCGAGCGATCGGACGAGGGCGGTCTGGAACGCACCTTTGCCGATGTCCCGTTCGCCCGTGATGACGATCCCGAAGCTGTGGGAGTCGTCGAGCGCGTCCCGCGCGGCCTGCAGTTCGTCCCGCCGGACACCCCGCACCCACTGAACCCGGTCAGCCGCGAACGCCCGTGCGCCGCCAGACTGACGGCGTTCGGACACACCGGCCGACCACTGCATTGCCCCTCCCCATGCTCCCACAGATGCAGGTGTCCAAAAGATACCCCGTCTGGCCAACTGTGGGGCAGGGCCCTTAGCAACTTTCCTCTTGTGCAAGTACAAAAGTTGCCTCAAACGGGCCCGAATCGCGCCTCGCGGAGGGTTGCGAGGCGGTTCGGGCGCAGGGGGCGGGCTAGGCCTTGGCCGGGTGGTGCTTCTGCTGCGCCGCGAGAAGCCCCTCGCGCACCAGGAGCTCGACCGCGTCGGCGGCCTCCGAGAGCAGGAAGGGGAGGTCCTTGCGCTCGGTCGGCGAGAAGTCGCGGAGCACGTAGTCGGCGGCATCCATGCGCCCCGGCGGCCGGCCCACGCCCACGCGGACGCGGAGGTAGTCCTTCGTGCCGAGCGCCTTCGTCATGTCGCGCAGGCCGTTGTGCCCGCCCTCTCCCCCGCCCAGCTTGAGCCGCACGGTGTCGAACGGGATGTCGATCTCGTCGTGGACCGCGATGACGTGCGCGGCGTCCACGCCGTAGAACTTCGCGGCGGAGGAGACAGGGCCGCCGGACTCGTTCATATACGTGATCGGCTTGGCGAGGACCACGCGTGGGCCCCCGATGCCGAGCCGCCCCTCAAGCACCATGGCGCGCGAGCGGTGCGAAGAGAACTTCCCGCCCACGCGGCCGGCGAGCTCGTCGAGCACCATGTGGCCGACGTTGTGCCGGTTGCCGCTGTACTTGGGTCCGGGGTTTCCGAGGCCGACGATGAGCCACGTCTCTGCCATGGGGTGGGTGCTCCTTCGGGGCCAATGCGTCTCGGGTAGAGCTAAGGCCCGCACAACGCGTAGCGGGCACAGATCATCTGCACCCAGAGGGACGACGGCGGCCCGCCCCACCGGGGACGGGCCGCCTGAGGATCATGTGCGCAGACTACCTGCTTACTCGCCAGCTTCCTCAGCCGGCGCCTCGGCAGCAGCCTCGCCCTCGGCGGGCTCCTCGGCCACGACGACGGCCTCGGAGATGTTGACGACAATCGCGTCGGCCTCGGTCACGAGCGAGACGTTCTTCGGGAGCTCGACGTCGCCGGCGTGGACGTGCTGGCCGATCTCGCGGCCCTCGATGCTCACCTCGAGCGCTGCCGGGAGGTGGGTCGCCTCGGCCTCGACCGTCACGGTCACGGCCTCCTGGTTGACGACCGTGCCCGGCGCGGCCTCGCCCACGAGGTGCACGGGGACGTCCACGGAGACCTTCTCGCCACGGCGGACCGTGAGGAGGTCCATGTGCTCGATGATCTGGCGGACCGGGTCGCGCTGGATGTCCTTGACGAGCGCGAGGTGCTCCTCGCCCTCGATGTCGATCGTGAGCAGCGCGTTGGCCACGCGGACGGCGAGGGTCGTCTCGCGGCCGGGGAGGCTGACGTGCAGCGGCTCGGCGCCGTGGCCGTAGATGACGGCGGGGATCTTGCCGGCGGCGCGAGTGCGGCGGGCGTAGCCCTTGCCGAACTCGGTGCGCTTCTCGGCGGCGAACTTCTCAGTCATGGAATGCTCCTTCGGGTCTTGGGTGGCCTGGCGCGAGGGCGGGCGACAACCGGCCCGCACGCCTCGAGCGCCGCACGTGCGCCGCAGAAGGAGTCTCAGACCCAGTCGATCACGGCTCTGCCCGTCCCATGGGCATCAGCCCACGAAGCAGCACAGTCCCTCGCCAAGGTTCGCCGTCCATCGTACCAGACGGGCCCACCCCTTCCGTTCAGGGGTCACCTCCCGTGGGTCCCCCTCCGTTCCGGGGTCACCTCCCGTGGGTCACACCGCGGCGCGACCCACCGG
>NZ_JBKZWT010000021.1:0-27639 GCF_047759905.1 Sinomonas sp. G460-2
TGGGCGCCTGACTCGGGCAGCCTGAGCCACAGGAAGGGCACGAGGACGAGGCCGGCGAGGCCGCCCACGATGAACATCGCCCGCCAGTTGGGGACGAGGGCGAGCGCGAGGAGCGAGGTCACGACGGCGCCCACGTGGTACCCGGTCATGGTGCGCGTGGTGGCGCGGGCGCGGGATCTGGCAGGTGAGTGGTCGTTCATGAAGGCGAGCGCGACGGGCAGGCACGCCCCGAGGCCGAGGCCCGCGAGCAGCCGGAACGCGCTGAAGACGGCGACATTGGGCGCGATGACGACCGCGATCGTGAAGACCGAGAACCAGGCGACACACGCGACGAGCAGCCTTCGGCGTCCGAACTTGTCCGAGAGCGGCGCGATGAAGAGGGCGCCGAGGCCTACGCCCACGAGCGAGATCGTGGCGGCGAACGTCGCGCCCACGGGGTCGAAGCCGAGGTCCTTGGACTTGAGGAGGGTCGGGATGATGGCGCCGAGGACCACGAGGTCGAAGCCGTCGAGGACCATGGCGAGCCAGCAGAGCCAGACCGGCGCGGGGCCGGGTCGAGTGGGCAAAGCCGCCTGAGTGCGGGCGGGGGAGGGGGACGACGCTGTCACGGGAAACCTCCGGGAAGTGGAACGGATGTGAGAGGTGTATCACCCCAGCCAATCTGCCCGGAATCCTCGTTTCCGTTGAATGGAATGATGGAGGAGCCAATGGTGGAACCAGCAGGGAGGCGTCGTGGCCAACTCAAACTCCGGCGACTCGGTCGTGGACCGCGTCGTCCGCGTCCTCGAGGCGTTCCCCGAGGGCGTGAGTTCGCTCCCGCTCGGCGAGCTCGCCCAGCGCGCTGGGCTCCCGCTCACGAGCGCCCACCGGCTCGTGAGCCAGCTCGCCGAGCACCGGCTCCTCGAGCAGGCCCCGGGTGGGAAGGTCCAGCTCGGCCTGCGCCTCTGGGAGCTCGTGAACCGCAACTCGCCCACGCTCCTGCTCCGCCAGGCCGCCCTCCCTTTCATGGACGACATCCACCAGGTCCTCAACCAGAACGTGAATCTCGCCGTGCTCCAGGGCGACGACGTCCTGTTCGTCGAGCGTCTCTCCCGCCGCGGATCCGTGGCGAACCGCGCGAAGGTGGCGGGCCGCATGCCCGTTCACGTCTCGTCGGCCGGCATCGCGCTCATGTCCGGCCAGCCGCGCTCCGTGCAGAACGCCTATCTCGCGGGCTTCCGCGATCCGACGGGCCGCGCGACCCCGGACCACGTGCGCCGCCTGCTGGCGACGGCGGCCGAGCGCGGCTATGCCGAGCTCGCGGGCGTGGTCGATCCGGACACGTGGGGCATCGCCGTGCCCATCGAGGACCGCCAGCGGCGCACGGTGGCGGCGATCGGCGTCGTCGTTCCCCTCGACGAGGTGCGCATCCACCAGCTCGTGCCCGCGCTCCGCACGGCGGCGCGCGGCATCGGGCGGCAGCTGGGCGCGCCCGCCTGAACCACAGACCGGCCTCCGTGCTAGTTCATTTGCCGCCTCCGCCGAGCCCGCCGCTCCCGCCGAACCAGCCGCTCGGAGCAGGGTCGAGGTTCTGCCAGATGTGCTTGGCTTCGCGGTATTCGTCGAGCCCGGACCTGCCCAGCTCGCGGCCGATTCCGGACTTCCCGAAGCCGCCCCATTCGGCCTGCGGCACGTACGGGTGGTAGTCGTTGATCCACACGGTGCCGTGCCGGAGCGCGCCCGCGACCCTCTGGGCCTTCGAGGCGTCCGAGGTCCACACGGCCCCGGCCAGGCCGAACTCGGTGTCGTTCGCGATCGCGATGGCCTCCGCCTCGTCCCGGAACGTCTCGACGGTGAGCACGGGCCCGAACGATTCCTCCCGCACCACGCTCATGCCCGACCGGCAGTTGGCGAGCACCGTGGGCGGGTAGAAGAAGCCGTGTGCAAGCGCGCCTTCGTCCGGGATGAAGCCGCCACACAGCAGCTCGGCCCCCTCGGCGACGCCCGCTTGGACGTACGCGTGAACCTGGTCCCGGTGCTTAGCCGAGATGAGCGGCCCCGTCTCCGCCTCCGGATCGAAGGGGCCGCCCATCCGGATCTTCTGCGCCCGCTCGACCACCTCGGCGACGAACCGCTCCGCGATCGTCTCCTCGACGACGAGCCGCGCGCCCGCCGAGCAGACCTGCCCCGAGTGCAGAAAGACGGCCGTGAGGGCGTTGTCGACGGCGGCGTCCCAGTCCGCGTCCGCGAAGACGACGTTGGGGTTCTTCCCGCCGAGCTCGAACGCAACGCGCTTCACAGTCTCGGCCGCGGCCGCCATGATCGTCTGCCCCGTGCCAACGCTGCCCGTGAGCGAAACGAGGTCGACGCGCGGGTCAGAGCTGAGCGGGCCGCCCACCTTCGAGCCCGTGCCCGTCACGAGATTCGCGACGCCGGCGGGCACGCCGGCTTCCGCGAGGGTCTCCATGAGGAGGATCGAGGTCGACGGCGTGAGCTCGCTCGGCTTGAGGACGAACGAGTTCCCCGTGACGAGGGCGGGCGCGACCTTCCACGCCGCCTGAAGGAGCGGATAGTTCCAGGGCGCGATGAGCGCGCACACCCCGATCGGCTCGTACACGACGCGGCTGATGGCGTTCGGCCGCCCCGTGTCGATGACCCGCCCCGCGTCCAGGCCCGCGATCTTCCCGTAATACCGGAAGCACGCGGCGATGTCGTCCATGTCGTACTCGGCCTCGACGAGGCGCTTGCCCGTGTCGAGGGCCTCGGCGCGCGCGTACACGGCCTTGTCCCGCTCGAGGAGGTCGGCAACGCGGAGCATGACCGCGCCGCGCTCGAGGTCCGTCTTGCGCCGCCACGGGCCGCGGTCGAACGCGGAGCGCGCGCTCGCGATCGCGCGCTCCGCATCCGCCGACGTGGACGAGACGACGACCGCCACCTCACTGCCGTCCGCAGGGCACCGCACGGTGGTCGTACCGCCGTCGGACGCTTGTTGCCAAGCCCCGTCGATGTACAGCCCCTTGACGGTGCGCCCTTCTCGGGTTGCCTCCTCGCGGACGGCACCCTCGCGGACATGGTGAACGGCGGCGGTCATCGTCTCTCCTATCGTGTCGAAGCTGACTGTGTGCTCCCGGCTACTTGAGCCAGGCGGCAACCTTGTCAGAGTTGGCGTCGATCCACTTCTTGGCCGCAGCCTCGGGGCTCATGTTGTCCTTCGCGATGTACCCGGCGACCGTGTTCTGGTCCTGATTGGTCCACTTGAAGTTCTTGACGAGGCCGTACGCGGGGCTGCCGGAATTGGCGAACTTGGTCGAAACGATCTTGTTGAGGTCGTACTTCGGGTAGTCGCACGCGATCTTCGCCGCATCGGCGTCGCAGCCGTCCGTGTAGGAGGGCAGGTTGACCTTGACGAGCGGCACCTCGGACATGAACCACTGCGGCTCGTAGAAGTAGCCGATGAGCGGAGTGTGGTTCTGCTCGGCCTGGCGGAATGCCTGGATCAGGGCCGGCTCGCTTCCCGCGTACACGACCTTGAAGTTGAGGCCGAGGTTCTTCACGAGGGCCTCGTCGTTGGTCACGTACGAGGGGTCGCCGTCAAGAAGCTGGCCCTGGCCGCCCGATTCAGAGCTCTTGAACAGCTCGGCGTACTTGTTCAGATTCTTGGCGTCCGTGATGTCGGGGTACTGCTTGGCCATCCACGGCGGCACGTACCAGCCGATCACGCCGGTGTTGCCGGTCGGCCCGGCATCGACGGCTGTCTTCTGCTGCTTGATGTACTTGTCCGTGAGCTCCGGGTGGCCCCAGTTCTCGAGGATGGTGTCCACCTCGCCGCTGCCGAAGCCCTGCCACGACACCTCTTCCTTGAGGGTCTTGTAGTTGACAGTGCAGCCGAGCTTCTGCTTGGCCACCGTGCCGACGACGTAGGCGTCCGCCTCGTAGCCCACCCACGGGTTGACGGCGACGTTCAACGCGCCGCACTTCGCGGAGCTTCCGCCGCCGTTCGAGGCGCTCGAGATGTCCCCGCCGCCGCACGCGGTCAGCGCGAGCGTCGATGTCATCACCGCACTCAGGACGACGGCCGCGAAGGCCTTCTTCTTGACCGGCTTTTCCGGACCCCCACTGGTTTCAATCCATTTCTTCATGGGTTTTCCTTTGTCAGGCGCGGCCCAGGCGGGCAGCGGTGTATTGGGTAATGCGGTCGAGCATGACGCCGAGGGCCGTGATGGCGATCCCGGCGGCAAGCCCCTTGCCAAACAGCTGGCTCTGAGAGAACCCGGACACGACGAGGTAGCCGAGCCCGCCGCCGCCCACGAGGCCGCCGACGACGACCATGGACAGCACGTACAGGAGGCCCTGGTTCGCGGCGAGGACCACCGCGGCGCGGGACATGGGCAGCTGGACCTTTGAGACCATCTGCCACGACGTGGTCCCCATGGACTCCGAGGCCTCGACGGTCGTGGGCGAGACGCCGCGGATGCCGTCCGCGACGAGCTTCGTGGCGATCGGCACTCCGTACGCGAGTGCGGCGACGATCGCCGTGAACCGCGTGGGGCCGAAGAGCGCGAGCGCCGGGACGAGGTACACGAACGGCGGGATGGTCTGGAACGCGTCGAGAACAGGCCGGATGATCGAGTCGGCGAGCTTGTTGCGCCCCATCCACACTCCGACGGCGACGGCCACGACGATGACCAGGAGCGTCGCGACGAGGGTCGTCGCGAGCGTCTTCATGCTCTCGTTCCAGAGGCCGGTTCCCAGGATGACGGCCTCGCACGCGAGGGTCACGACGGCGGCTCGCACCCCACCGAGGGCCAGGGCGACGCCGAGCAGCACGAGCGCCATGAGCCACCAGGGCGATTGCGCGAGGAGGGACTCGAGCGGGTTGACGAGCAACGCCGTGATCGTGTCCTTGAGCCATCCCGTGAAGCCCGAGAACGTGTTCACGATCCACTGGGCCGCGTTCGAGACCACCGTGGCGAGCGGAGTCCCCAGATTGGGCGAGGAGGGGAACTGCGCGAACGCCAGGTAGTTGTGCGAGAGATAGAGGGCGACGGCGGTGACCACCGCTCCGGCGACGATGGCGAGGCGTCGAAACCGGGGCCCGCGGAGGCCGCCCGTCGACGACCCGCGCTGGACGCGGGCCTGGACGCTCGAGCGCTCGGAGGCGGCCGTCGTCGTACGGTCGAGCATGATCGCCATGAGGACGATGGCGAGGCCCGAGACGAAGGCCGAGCCGATGTCGAGCGATTGGAGTGCCTGCAGCACGGGCTGACCCAGTCCGGGACCGTTGATGAGGGCGGCGATCGTGGCCATGGACAGGGCCGCCATCGTGCACTGGTTGATGCCGACCACGATCGTGCGCCGCGCCATGGGCAGCTGCACCTTGACGAGGGTCTGCCAGGCGGTGCCGCCCATGGACGTCACGGCCTCGAGCGTGGTGGGCGAGACGTTTCGGATGCCGTGCTCCGTGATCCGCACGAGCGGCGGGAGCGAGTAGATGATCGTCGTGACGATCGCGGCGGCCGGGCCGATGCCGAAGACGAGCGCGAGAGGCGCGAGATACGCGAAGGAGGGAAGCGTCTGCATGAGATCGAGCACCGGCGTGACGATCGCGGACACGTGGCGGCTGCGGGCCATCCAGATGCCGAGCGGGGGGCCGAGAATGGCACACAGGCCGACGGCGACGAACGTCATGATGAGCGTGTCGATGCTCTGCTGCCAGTAGCCGAAGAAGCCGAAGAGAAGCACGCACGCGGCGACCAGGAGCATCGAGCGCACCCCGGCCAGCGCGAACGCGAGCCAAGCGAGCAGGACGACGATTCCGAGCCACCCGATCTGGGGAACCGGCCGCACGGCCGAGGCCTGGCTGGAGAGGCTCTGCAGCGAGGTGACGAGGCCGTTGAGCCCGTCCGTGATCGGTTGGACGACGTACTCGAAGACGGCCGAGTTGGTGCGGGCGGCGTCGAAGCTGTCACGGACGCTGTTGAGCCAGAGATGGAAGTCGGTCTTTTCCGCCCCGCCGATCTCGAGCGTCTGGGATCCCCGAATGGCGGCCCAGACGGCGAACCAGAGGACGACGATTGCGGCGAGGAGGACGGCCCGCCAGTGGCGGCGGAGGAAGGTCGCCGTCTTGACCGTCGGGGCAGCCGCTGTCGGCGGGCGCGTCGCGGGTTCCGCGGCGCGTTCCCTCGTGCCCGTTGCCGTGCTCACGATGCCTCCTCGGCGACGACGACGCGCAGGATGTCGTCGTCGTCGACCAGTCCGAGGAACTGTTCGCCGTCGTACACGCGGACGGGAAGCGCGGAGTGCAGGACCTTACGTGCCGCCTCGCGGACCACCCGGTTCGCCTGCATCACCGGCCCGTCGAGGGACTCGCCCTCGCGCGGCGCCCGCACGACGTACCGCAGCGTGAGGACGTGCGAGCGGGGGACGTCGGAGACGAAGTCCCGGACATAGTCGTCCGCGGGGTTGGCGACCACTTCCGCCGGGGTGCCGATCTGCACGATCTCTCCGTCGCGCATGATGAGGATGCGGTCGCCGAGCTTGAGCGCCTCTTGGAGATCGTGGGTGATGAACACCATCGTCTTGCCCACTTCCTCGTGCAGGCGGCAGACCTCGTTCTGCATGTCGCGGCGGATCAGCGGATCGAGCGCTGAGAACGGCTCGTCGAAGAGCATGACGTCTGGGTCGACCGCAAGCGCGCGTGCCAGGCCCACGCGCTGCTGCATGCCGCCCGAAAGCTGGTCCGGGAAGGAGCGCTCGTACCCGGAGAGACCTACGAGCTCGACCATCTCCTGGGCTCGTGCGAGCCGTTGGGACTTGCCCTCGCCGCGGACCTCGAGGCCGTAGGCCACGTTGTCGATGACTTTCCTGTGAGGAAGCAGCCCGAACTGCTGGAAGACCATGGCCATGTGGTTCCGGCGTAGTGAACGCAGCTTCGTCTTGTTCGCCCGCGTGACGTCCTCGCCGTCGATCGTGACCGTGCCCGCGGTCGGCTCGATGAGTCGCGTGAGCAGGCGCACGAGCGTGGACTTGCCGGAGCCGGAGAGGCCCATGACGACGAAGACCTCGCCACGCGCGACCTCGAAGGAGACGTCCTTGACGGCCGCGAGGCATCCGGTCTTGCCCTGGAGCTCCTTGCGGCTGAGGTGCTCGTCCGGCGTGCCGAGGATCTTGTCGGCCTTCGGACCGAAGATCTTCCACAGGCCCTCGACGCTGAGGGCAGGTTCGCCGGAGTCTGCGCGGAGAGCCGCGCGGCGGGCTGAGGTGGGGTCAATGACTGGGGCGCTCATGATGCCTTCTCGAGTCGGCTGTGGCGGTAGAAGGGCTCAGGCTCCGCGGGGAGGGCCCGGCCAAGGATGAGGTCCGCGGCCTTCTCCGCGAGCATCATGACGGGAGCGAAGATGTTCCCGTTGGTCACGTAGGGCATGGCCGAGGCGTCCGCGACGCGGAGTCCTTCCGTTCCGTGGACCTTCATAGTGAGCGGGTCGACGACGGCCGTCGGATCCGAGGCCGGACCCATCTTCGCCGTGCAGGACGGGTGCAGGGCCGTCTCGGCGTCCCGTGCGACCCAGTCGAGGATCTCCTGGTCCGTCGTGACGCTCGCGCCAGGTGAGATCTCGCCGCCATTGAACGGCGCCATTGCCGGCTGGCGGAGGATCTCGCGGGAAACGTTGACGGCCTCAATCCATTCGCGGCGGTCGTTCTCGGTCGAGAGGTAGTTGAACAGGATCGAGGGACGTGCCGCGGGATCCGAGGAGCGGATCTTGAGGCGGCCGCGCACATCGGAGTACATCGGCCCGACGTGCACCTGGTAGCCGTGCTTGACTGGGGCCTTCTTGCCGTCATAGCGGACGGCGACCGGGAGGAAGTGGTACATGAGGTTCGGGTAGTCGACATCGTCGTTCGACCGGACGAAGCCGCCTCCCTCGAAATGGTTGGTGGCTGCGGGACCCGTTCGGCCCAGGATCCACTCGAGCCCGATGAAGGGCATGCGCCACAGGTCGAGCGAGGGCTGCTGGGAGACGGGCTGGAGGCACGCGTGCTGGACGTACACCTCGAGGTGGTCCTGCAGGTTCTCGCCGACGCCGGGGAGCTCGACTCGCGGCGCGATGCCGACCGAGCGCAGGTGCTCGGGGTCGCCGATGCCTGAGAGCTGGAGGAGCTGCGGGGTGTTGAACGCACCGCCGCACAGGATGACCTCGCCCGCGCTCGCCGTGTGGTTCTGCCGCCCGTGGCGGAAGGTCACCCCCGTGGCGCGGGTGCCCTGGAATTCGATCCCCGTGACGTACGCGAGGGTCTGGACCGTGACGTTGGACCGCTTGCGGGCGGGGCGCAGATAGCCTCGGGAGGCCGAGTAGCGCTCGCCCTTGTGGACGTTCCGGTCGAACGGGCCGAAGCCCTCCTGCCGGAAGCCGTTGACGTCGTCGGTGCGCGGATATCCGGCCTCGACGGCGGCGTCGAAGAACGCTTGGAACAGCGGGTTCGTGGCCGGGCCGCGCTCGAGGATGAGCGGTCCGTCGTGACCGCGGTACGGGTCGTCGGGTGCGGCGGCGAGGGCGTTCTCCATGCGCTTGAAGTAAGGCAGGCAATGGGCGAAGTCCCACGCCTCCATGCCCGGGTCGGCGCCCCACCGCTCGTAGTCCAGCGGATTGCCGCGCTGGAAGATCATGCCGTTGATTGAGCTCGAGCCACCGAGGACCTTGCCCCGGGCGTGGGCTACGCGACGCCCATCCATGAACGGTTCCGGGTCGGACTCGTAGCGCCAGTCGTAGAACGGGCTACCGCTCGGAAACGTGAGCGCAGCGGGCATCTGGATGAAGAGATCCCAGGGGTAGTCGCTCCGACCGGCCTCCAGGACGAGAACGGTTCGGTCCCCGTCAACGCTGAGGCGGTCGGCAAGGACAGAGCCGGCGCTTCCACCGCCGACAATGATGTAGTCGTAGTGTTTCACTGCCATGTTCGTTGCTCCTTGGGTGGATCAGATGCCCTGAGCCGCAGGCCTTCTGGCGGTGCGGTGGTCATGTCGTCTCCTTCTTGTTCCGATGGATTGAGCAGTCAGACCGGGAGAAGGCGACGAGTGAGTCGTCGCATCACGAGAGGAACCAGTTCCGAGTGAATTGCGTTGTGTGCAACACCTCTCGGTATTCACAACAGTGAGCCATCTCACAGATGGGTGTCAAGCACTTCGCGGGTAAGAAGCGAGTAAGAAGAATGTCACCGGGCGCCCGGGCCGGACGGCGGTCGGGGCGATTGACACGCGGAGCCCCGCGGCCTAGTCTGATTGATATATCAGACGTTCACTTGCAGCTATATCAGAAGCCCATCCGGGGTCCTAGAGGAGGTCCTCGATGATCTCGTCGATGCTCAGTGTGCGCAGGAGCAGGTCCAGCGAGTCCTCTTCGGGCCTGCGCCATTCAAGGTCTCCCGCGGCGTCGCCAAACAGGGGAACGGCTGGCAGCGGCGCGGAGGCGCGCGGGGTGCGGCGCTTCACGAAAGCCGCCTCGGAGAAGGCTGGCTGCGCGCGGTGAGCGGACCGAATCCTTCCCGCGCGAGATCGTGCAGCAGCTGGTGGTAGCTGGACAGTGCCAGAGGGGGCGCCTGGCGGAGGTCTGCGAAGGTCGCGTGGGGCCTGTCGACGCGGTAGAGCGCGAGAAGGGCCTGATCTTCTTGCTCGTCGTCGAGCCCTTGGTAGCTTCCGACTTCGCGGTTGTCCGTCAATGCCCGCGCATAGTGGCCCAGCTGTTCATTCGGTGTCGGGTTGCCGGCACGGTTCCAAGCCTGGACGACTCCATCGATGTCCAACATGGCCCCGCCCTCCCTTGCTGCTGATGGCGGTCGGTGCGGGATCTGGATCCCGCTCCGGGTGATTCTTTAACTCTAAACCTGTGAGTTCACATGTCAAGGGTTTATACTGAATTCACGGACTGGATCAGGAGAACGGTCGGGAGAGTGGGCGCTGTCTGAGGCCCGGGGGAGGATGAGCCAATGAGCAGCTGGAGAGAGCAACTGGCCTTTGCGCCTTTGGAGAACGCCGAACGCGGCGAGGAGATCGGGCGCCGGATCCGCAATGCGATCGAGTTGGGGTGCTCGAAGACGGAACGCAGCTCCCCAGCGAGAGCGATCTTGCGGCGATGATGGGTGTCTCCACCCAGACCCTCCGTGCTGCCCTGGCGGAGCTTCGCCATCTTGGGCTCGTCGAGACGCGTCGCGGCCGCGGAGGCGGCAGCTTCGTGAAGGCGAATACCGGCGACATCGCGAAAGCCCGGAGGGAGACCCTTGCCGGGTACTCACTCGAGGATCTGCGTGACATCAGAGAGTATCGCGCCGTGCTGGCCGGTTCCGCCGCGGCCGCCGCGGCCGCCAGAACACAGCAGGTTGCCGTGGGTCGGCTTGAATCGCTTGGGGCGATGGTCGCGACGGTCCACGACCCAGCGGACATGACGCGGGCAGACAGCCGCTTTCACATGGAGCTCGCTGCCGCCTCGCGGTCCGTGCGGCTCACGCGGCAGGAGATGGCCCTCCAGGCGGAAGTCGGGCCGCTCATCTGGACGAGCTCGGCCGACGGCGGGCGCCAGGCGGCGCACGACCATGCGGCCATCGTGGACGCCGTGCGGCGCGGTGACGTTGTCCTTGCACGGACCCGAGCCGAAGAGCACGTCCGGCACGACATGAACCGCCTCATCGACTTGCGCATGTCCATGGACACGGCCGCTCCGGGGGCGCCGCCGAACGTGGGCGACGAGGATCGTATCGTCGCGTCGGTCAAAGCCCTCGCTCGGGCGATCGTGGAAAGGGCGGTCGCCTCGATCCGTATCGTGGAGGACACCGTTCAGGCCGGGCTCGACGCTGCACCGGACGGCGAACCAGGCGGGCTCAAGGCCGTCGACGGGGCTGCCCAGGCGGTTCTCAGCAGCCACGTGTCCGTCCTCTACGGGCTGGGGTTCCTGGGGGAAGCGTCGTTTTTCGGCGAACCCGTCATGGCGTGGTCCTACATCCCTCCCGGCAGCCAGATGCCGCGACGGCTCGACATGGATCTCCAGTTCTACGACTACGCGAGCGCTCCATGGTGGCCGGCGAACGAGGCCGAGGACAAGGTTCACGCAAGCTATGCGTACGTGGACGCCAACGGCTCCAACGCCTACATCATCACGTTCAGCAAGAAGGTGCTCAGGGGAAGCAGGATGATCGGCGCGGCCGAGTCGGACGTCCTGATCAGCCAGTTGCAGGCGCAATTCGCCCCGCTCTTGGACGGCCTTCCGCGGGAATCGTGCGTCGTCGACCAGAACGACGTGGTCATCGCCACCAATTCGGGGAGCCTTGTGGGCGGGATCTTCGACAGGTCTGGGCCTGGCGGGAGGAGCATCGCCCTCCCCGAGGTGCCCTGGCGTCTCGAGATTGCGGAACCCAACGCGCCGGAAAAGCGGTAGGCAGCGACGGCAGCCGAGTGAGGCCGCCGCCGCTGCCCACCGAACAGGACCAACTGAAGCGGTCAGTTCTTGATGTAGCCGTTGGGGTTGAGGACGTACTTGGTGGCGGCGCCGGCGTCGAATTCGGCGTAGCCGCGAGGTGCTTCCTCGAGCGGGATGGCCTTGGCGTTGACGGCCTTGGCGATCTGGACCTTGTCGTGCAGGATCGCCATCATCAAGCCCCGGTTGTACTTCATGACGGGGCACTGGCCGGTGGTGAAGGACAAGGACTTCGCCCATCCAGTGCCCAATGACAGGGAGAGGGATCCGCGCTGGGCGGCCTCGTCGATCCCGCCGGGGTCGCCGGTGACGTACAGGCCCGGGATGCCCAGGGCGCCGCCGGCGGCGGTGAGGTCCATGAGGGAGTTCAGCACCGTGGCGGGGGCCTCGTGCGAGGCGTCCTTGCCGTGGCCGCGGGCCTCGAAGCCCACGGCGTCGACGCCGCAGTCCACCTCCGGGACCCCGAGGAGCTGCTCGATCTGGTCTCTGGGGTCGCCGTTGGAGACGTTGACCGTCTCGCAGCCGAACGAGCGGGCCTGGGCGAGGCGGTCCTCGTTCATGTCCCCGACGATGACGACGGCGGCGCCCAGCAGCTGCGCCCCGGCGGCGGCGGCGAGCCCGACCGGCCCGGCACCCGCGATGTAGACGGTGGAGCCGACCCCGACTCCCGCGCTGACGGCGCCGTGGAAGCCGGTGGGGAAGATGTCCGAGAGCATCGTCAGGTCCATGATCTTCTCGAGCGCCTGGTCCCGGTCCGGGAACCTCAGCAGGTTCCAGTCGGCGTACGGGACCAGGACGTACTCGGCCTGACCCCCGACCCAGCCGCCCATGTCGACGTACCCGTAGGCGGACCCGGGCCGGTCCGGGTTGACGTTGAGGCAGATCCCGGTCTTGCGCTCCTTGCAGTTCCGGCACCGGCCGCAGGAGATGTTGAACGGGACCGAGACGATGTCCCCGACCTTGACGAACTCCACATCCGGGCCGACCTCGACGACCTCGCCGGTGATCTCGTGACCCAGCACGAGGTCCCTGGGGGCGGTGGTGCGGCCGCGGACCATGTGCTGGTCCGAGCCGCAGATGTTGGTCGAGACGGTCCGCAGGATCGCCCCGTGCGGGACCCTCCGGCCCACATTCGCGGGGTTCACCCCGGGCCCGTCCTTGAGCTCGAACGTGGGGTAGTCCGTGTCGATGACCTCCACGACACCGGGCTCCTTGTAGGCAACAGCCTTGTTTCCCGACATATCACTCCTCCTTGCTCGTTGTCCGATTGCTCGTTGTCCGAAAGCGATGCTTCGGCGCCCGCCTCCCCAGGCATCAGTCGCCGAAGCACCGTTCACGAAAACGAGTGATCCCCAGGCGGCAGAGTCGGGAGACCCAAGGACTGATTGGGTCTCCCGACTGTGCTCACAGGCCTACGGCTGCTCCCGCGGACGCGACGGCGTGGTCGTTCTCCACCGTGCTTCCGCTGACGCCGATCGCACCGATGATGTCGCCGTCGCTCGAATGCAGGGGGAGTCCGCCCGGGAAGGTAATGAGGCCACCGTTGGACACCTCGATGTTGAACAGGGGACCGCCCGGCTGGGAGAGTTCGCCGATCGATCCGGTCGCCATGTCGAAGAAGCGCGCGGTGCGGGCCTTCTTGATGGAGATGTCGATGCTGCCGAGCCATGCGCCATCCATGCGCGTGAACGCCTTCAGGTTGCCGCCGCCGTCGACAACGGCGATGTTCATGGCGGTCCCGGCGCCGTCGGCCGCCTCACGCGCCGCGGACAGCACGGCATCCGCCTGGGTCTGGGTGATATCGGACATAGTTGCTCCTTTGATGGGGTTGGACAAGGCAGGTTCAGGGACGTGTGTGGCTGATCTCGAACGGCATCTCGTCGAGATCGATGAGGGGGTTGTCGTCTTGGGTGGCCACAAGCTCGCGGGCTTCGGCCGCGGTGTCCACACTCGGCATCGAGCCGGGCAGCGGCCGGCGGGCGGCTTCGCGCAGGAAGTAGACGGCAACGGCACCGACGACCGAGGTCGCCATGAGGTAGTACGCCGGGGCCATGTCGTTATGCGTGAGCTCGATCAGGGCCTGGACGATGAAGGGCGTGGGGCCGCCGAAGATGGCCACGGCGAAGTTGTAGGCGATGCCCATGCCGCTGTAGCGGCTCGAGGTCGGGAACTGCGCAGGCAGGGCCGAGGCAAGATTGCCCACGTAGAACGCCACTGGCAAGGCGATGAGGGCCAGCCCCGCGAAGGTGGACCAGACGGCACCCACTGAGATGAGCAGGAAAGCGGGGACCGAGAAAAGGATGGTGCTTCCGGCTCCGATCCACAGCACCGGCCGGCGCCCGACCCGGTCGGAAAGCCTTCCGGTGAGGGGGATGCACAGCGACATCACGACCAGGACCGGGATGGTCAGGAGGGTGCCGTGAACGGGGTCATAGCCCTTTGCGTCGGTCAGATATGTCGGCATGTACGACGTCAGGGCGTAGCCCACGGAATTCGCGGCCGCCGCCAGGATCATGGCGAGCACGATCTGACGCCAATATGCCTTCACAACGCCGAGCGGGCCCTTGGCAAAGGCGACATCAGCAGCGACAGCGTGAGCAGCCACGGCCTCCTGCGCGTGGAGCGTCGCCTGGAACTGCGGGGATTCCTCGATCTTGAACCGGAAGTAGATCGCGATCGCTCCCAGTGGGCCCGCCGCAAGGAACGGCAGCCTCCAGCCCCACTGCTCCATCGCGTCCTGGCTTACCGTCAGCTGCAGGACGGACACGAAGGCAGCGCCGAGGGCGAATCCGATGTACGAACCCATGTCCAGGAAGCTCGCGAAGAAGCCGCGCCGCTTGTCCGGAGCGTATTCGCACACGAATGTCGTAGCGCCCGCGTACTCGCCGCCCGTCGAGAATCCCTGCACGAGCTTCAGGGCGACGAGCAGCGCGGCCGCCCCCGCGCCGATCTGGGCGTACCCCGGGAGGAGGCCGACCCCCAGGGTGCTGGCTGACATGAGGATGAGGGTCGCGGCAAGGATCCTCTGGCGGCCGACCCTGTCGCCGAGCCAGCCGAAGACGACGCCTCCCAGTGGCCGGGCGATGAAGGTCGCGGCGAACGTGCCGAGCAGGAACAGTGTCTGGACGGTCTTGTCTGCTTCCGGGAGGAACACGGGCCCCATCGTGGTGATGAGGTAGCCGAAGACGCCGACGTCGTACCACTCCATCGTGTTGCCGACGATCATGCCGCCGATGGCCTTCCGGAGCATCGGGTGGTCAACGACGTTGATGTCGGACACGACGAGGCGTCGGCGCTCGCGCGACGGCCTACCGGTGCCGGGTCCTACTTCGTGGTGACGATCCAAGGCCGTACGCACCTCGAATTCGCGTGGATGATTGGTGTTCTCTTCGATGGTGGCATCACCTTTGATGGTCATGAAGAGCTCCTCTCGCTGAATTTCGGCAACGGCTCAGGCGTGGCCGTCCACCGTGATTCCGGGCGGTAAGTTGGGCTCCTCCTCAGACTCCTGGAGGTAGATGTCGCCGTCACGTACTTCGACGGCGTGCACACGCACGGGCAGTTTCGCTGGCGGTGCATCCACTGTGCCTGTCCGCAGGTCGAACTTGGACGCGTGCAGGGGGCATTCGACCTCGCAGCCTTCCACGTACCCATCGGCAAGCGAGGCGTCCTGATGCGTACAGGTGTCGTCGATCGCGAACAGTTCGCCCTCTTCGGTGTGGAAGAGCGCGATCGGGGGCCGTGTCTCGAGCCGCACGGCATCGCCGGCGGCCAGTTCGGACAGGGGGCAGATGCGGGTCATTGGCTTGCCCATGGTGGTTCTCCTCGACGCGGTCAGCTGGCAGGGGTGATGTCCCCGACTCGTTCCATGACCCAGTCGTGGAACGTGCCGATGTGGTGCTCGCTTGGGACGAGCACGCCGCCCTTCGCGTAGATGCGGGACGCCATGGCCGGCTGGCAGCGCTCGCAGGCGTCGAAATCCTGCTGGTTGACGCGGTGGAAGAGCTCGACGGAGGCGGTGACGTCCTTGCCGCTCTCCACGACCGAGGGCAGGTAGAGCCAGTCGCATTCGACGATCGTGCGATCGGCGGCGAGCGGGAACATCCGGTGGATGATCACGTGGTCCGGGACCAGGTTCACGAACACGGTCGGCTTGATCGTGATGGCGTAGTACCGGCGGTCCTGGTCGACGCCAACCCCGGGGATGTGGTCGAAGCCCTCGGAGCCGTCGATCGTGAAGCCCTTGATGTTCTCTCCGAATTCGGCGCCGTGGCCCACGAAGTACTGAGCGGCGAGGCCATCGGCAAACTCGGGCAGGACCTCGGTGAGCTCGGGGTGGATCGTCGCGCAGTGGTAGCACTCCATGAAGTTCTCGATGATGAGCTTCCAGTTGGCCTTGACGTCGTAGGTGATGCGGCGGCCCAGGCTCAGGTTTGCCACGTCGTAGCCGTCGATCTTGTGAACGTCGCCCAGACGCTCCTCGATGGCGCCCATGACCTCGTCCTCGAAGGACGGCGGCTCTTCGGCGAGGCACAGCCACACGTAGCCGAGGTGCTCGCGGAGGTGGACCTTGACGAGGCCGTACTCGTGGCGGTCGATGTCGGGCATCTTGGTCAGGTTGGGGGCGGCGACGAGCTTGCCGTCGAGATCGTACGTCCACGCGTGGTAGGGACACTGGAACGAACGCTCGGCCTGGCCGGACTCCTCCATGCACAGCTTCGCGCCGCGGTGGCGGCAGATGTTGAAGAAGGCGCGGATCTCGCCCTTGCGGTTGCGGCTGACGATGATGCTCTCGCGGCCGATCTGGACGGTCTTGAATGAGCCCGGCTTCTCCAAGTCGGCCGACCGGACGGCGCAGAACCACATCTGCTCGAAGATCCGCTCCTGCTCGGCCCGGAAGACGCCCTCGTCGGTGTAGGTGTAGCCGGGCAGCGTGGCGATGAGACTGTCCGAGAGCTTCGCGTGGTTGCCTTGGGCTGCGATCTTCTCCGGTGCCGTGGTCATGTCGTCTCCTTTTCGGTGTATTCGTGTGCTGTGGTGAAAATGCTGTTTGCGGGCGGCCGTGCCGCTCAGTTCGGAACGGCGGTGAGGCCAGGCACGGCGGTTCGCTGGGCGCGTTCGACGTCGCGACGACGCTTCGCGAAGAGGCGTGGCTGAGCGCTGCTGAGCAGCGCCACCGGGCGGTCACCCCGGTAGTAGGCCGCCAAGAAGCTGTGCGTGGTGGGGTCGCCTTCTTCGATCTCGATTCGGTCCGCGAGTTCGGCGTGGCCGCTGAACTGAATGCGGATCCCGTACTGGTCCGACCAGAAGTAGGGAAGCGTGGCCTGCGCCTCGGGGTCGGGGCTTCCGAGGAGCGCGCTCATCGCGCGGGCCGGTTGGTTGAGCGCCGAATTCCAGTGTCCGTGGCGGTGGGGGCGGCCGAGATGCCGGTCGTGCCAGGCCGCGCAATCGCCGACGGCGACGACCTCCGGAATGCTGGTGCGGCCGTGGTCGTCGCATATGACGCCGTCGGCGAGGCGAATGCCCGAGCCTTCAAGCCAGCTTGTCGCCGCCTCGCCGCCGATGGCCAGCAGGATGGCGTCCGTTTCGATCGTGCGCCCATCGGAGAGTTCGACCGTGCGAACTCGTGTGCCTTCGGTGCGCCGGCCGACGATGGACGCCCCGCGGACGAGCTCCACGCCGTTGGCGGAGTGGAGCCCAGAGAGAAGGTTCCCCATCTCGGCGCCGAGACTGCGGCCGAGCGGGACGCTGGGACCGGCGAGGATGGCGACGTCGACCCCGGCGGACCGGGCGGTCGAGGCCACCTCGGCACCGATGAGCCCCGCGCCGACGATGAGCAGCTTGGCTCCCGGGCGCAGCTCCTCACGGAGCCGTTGCGCGTCGTCGAGCGTGCGGAGAGTGTGGACGTTCTGGAGGCCCCCGAAACCGGGGAGCATCCGTGCGGTGGATCCCGTGGCGAGCACGATCCCGTCCGCCTTGAGCCGCTGGCCGTCCGAGAGGACGACCGCCCCGCCCGACGGATCGAGCGCGACGGCACGCTTCCCGAGGAGCCATTCGGCCTCGAGATCCTGGTCGGCGTCCTCGAGGGACAAGGCCTCGGCGCCGATCTTTCCGCTGAGGAAGTCCTTGCTGAGCGGAGGACGGTCGTAGGGACGGTGGGGTTCTTCGCCGATCAGCACGAGCTGTCCGTCGAAGCCCTGGGAACGCGCTGCGCGGGCCGCAGAGAGACCCGCGAGGGACGATCCCACAATCGCAAGAGTTTTCATGGAGGTTCCTGAACTGAGCCGGGAGGGGCGATCGCCCTTACTTGCAACAGATGCAACACGATGCGCTATACACAACAGTGAGTCAGCTCACAGGGCGCTGTCAACCCCCCTTCGGGGGAATTGCTTTCGGGCGCGCCAAAAGGGCTCGCCGCCGCCAGCAGGACGTGCTGGCAGCGGCGAGCGGGAGGGTCAGGGA
Organism: Sinomonas sp. G460-2; assembly: GCF_047759905.1. NCBI lineage: Bacteria > Bacillati > Actinomycetota > Actinomycetes > Micrococcales > Micrococcaceae > Sinomonas > Sinomonas sp. G460-2. Next base: position 17,904 of record NZ_JBKZWT010000021.1, read on the forward strand.
CTGGCTGGGCGACTAGTCCCGGTCGGGGCGTTTCTCGAATCTGATGGTGACGGCTTTGTAGCCGGGGGTGTTGGATTCGCGGGCGACGAGGCCTTTGTGGACCAGGACGTTGGCTTCGGGGTAGTAGGCGGCGGCGCAGCCTCTCGCGGTGGGGTAGGCGACGAGGCGGAAGGCCTCGGCGCGGCGTTCCTCGCCGTTGAAGACGGAGACGACGTCGACGAGCTCGCGGTCGGTGTGGCCGAGGGCGGCGAGGTCCTCGGGGTTCACGAGGATGACCCTGCGGGCGTTGGAGATGCCGCGGTAGCGGTCGTCGAGGCCGTAGATCGTGGTGTTGTACTGGTCGTGGGAGCGCAGGGTCTGCAGGATCAGGTGCCCTGCCGGGGCCCGGAGGTATTCGAGGGGGCTGACGGTGAAGCGGGCCTTGCCGATGTCGGTGGCGAACGTGCGGGTGTCCCTGGGCGGGTTGGGCAGGACGAAGCCGTTCCTGGTCCTGACCCTGGTGTTGAAGTCCTCGAAGCCGGGGATGGTGCGGGAGATGTGGTCCCGGATCGCGTCGTAGTCCTCGGCCATGGCCCGCCAGTCGATCGGGTGGTCCGGGCCGAGGGCGGCCTGGGCCATGCGGGCCACGATCACCGGCTCGGCCAGGAGGTGCTCGGAGACCGGGCGGAGCCGGCCCTGGGAGGAGTGCACCACCGACATCGAGTCCTCCACGGTGACGAACTGGCTCCCGCCCGGGTGCTTGTCGTCCACGTCGGTCCGGCCGAGCGTGGGCAGGATCAGGGAGGTCCGGCCGTGGGCGATGTGGGAGCGGTTGGGCTTGGTGGAGATGTGCACGGTCAGCCCGGTTCGCCTGAGGCCGGCGTCGGTGTGGGCGGTGTCGGAGGCGGCGGAGAGGAAGTTCCCGCCCATGGAGACGAACACGTCCACGTCCCCGGCCTCGAGGGCGTGCTGGGTCTCGACGGATTCGTAGCCGTGCTCGCGCGGGAAGGGGAGGCCGAACTCGGCCTCGAGGGCGGCGATGAACGTCGAGGTCGGCTTCTCCCAGATCCCCATCGTGCGGTCGCCCTGGACGTTGGAGTGTCCGCGGACCGGGCACGCGCCGGCCCCTGGCTTGCCGAAGTTGCCCTGGAGCAGGAGCAGGTTGACGATTTCCTTGAGCGTGTCCACGGAGTGCGGCTGCTGGGTCAGGCCCAGCGCCCAGCACACGATGGTGGCCTTGGACGCGATGAGCATCTGGGCGGTGTGCTCGATCTGGGCCCGGGTCAGGCCGGTGGCGGCCTCGGTCTCGGCCCAGTCGATCGACGCGCGGGCCGCGGCATAGGCGTCGAAGCCTTCGGTCTGGGCGGCGACGAAGGCGCGGTCGACGACGGTGCCCGGGTTGCGCTCCTCGGCGGCCAGGAGCAGGTGCCCCCAGGCCTGGAACAGGGCCAGGTCCCCGCCGAGGCGGATCTGGAGGAACTCGTCCGCGATCGGCACCCCGTCTCCCACCACCCCGCGGGGCGTCTGGGGGTCCTTGAACGCCATGAGCCCGGCCTCGGGCAGCGGGTTCACGGCCACGACCTTCCCGCCGTGGGCCTTGCACTCGGCCAGGGCCGAGAGCATCCGGGGGTGGTTCGTGCCCGGGTTCTGCCCCACCACGAGGACCAGTTCGGCGTGGTGGATGTCCTCGAGGGACACCGTGCCCTTCCCCACCCCGATGGTCGGGTTGAGCGCGAACCCGGAGGACTCGTGGCACATGTTCGAGCAGTCCGGGAGGTTGTTCGTCCCCAGCGAGCGGGCGAACAGCTGGTAGAGGTAGGCCGTCTCGTTCGCCGTCCGCCCCGAGGTGTAGAACACGCACCGGTCAGGAGTCGTCGCACTGATGTGCTCGGCGATCAGCTCGAACGCCTCGCCCCACGAGATCGGCGAGTAGTGCCTCTCCCCGGGCCGGATCACCACCGGCTCCGTGATCCGGCCCTGCGAGCCGAGCCAGAACTCGCTCCTGCCCTCGAGCTCGGCGATCGGGTGCTCGGCCCAGAACCGGGGGCCCACGGTGCGGAGCGTGGACTCCTCCGCGATCGCCTTTGCCCCGTTCTCGCAGAACTCCGCGGGCTTGCGACGCCCAGTGATCGACTCCGGCCACGCGCAGCCCGGGCAGTCGAACCCGTCCCGCTGGTTCACCCGCAGCATCGAACGCACCGTGCGGGCCACCCCGGCCTGCGCCAGGCCCCGCTCCAGCGCCACCGTCACCGCCTTCACCCCCGCCGCGGCCGTCTTCGGCGCATGGACCTCAAGCGCCGCCTCGTCGATGTCTTCCTCGGCTGGCTTGCGATTGAACACGGAGACTCCTTGGTGCTCGCTATAGAGGGGTGGTCAATGGATGGGGATCGGCTGGCCGGGTGCTACGCCGCGAAGAGCGCCGACCGCACCGCCTGTTCGAAGCCCTCGACGTGAAGCGCCGAAAGCTCCGCGGCGCGCCCTTCCTTCCCGTCGATGACGGCCTGGAGGAGGGCGACATGTTCGTGCAGGTGGCCGCCCAGGCCCGGCAGGCGGTCCATGACGAGGCACCAGATCCGCGTCGCGAGGTTGTCGTAGTGGACGAGCGCGTCCTCAAGGTGCGGATTGCCCGCCGCTGCGTAGATGCCGCGGTGGATGTCGGCGTCGAACCGGAGGGTCTCGCTCACGCTCGACTGGGACGTGTCAAAGTTCCGAACCCGTCCGATGAGCGTGGCCAGATGCAGCCGCGAGGAGGGCGAGGCAAGCCGGGCGGCCCGAGCCGCCGCAAGCGGCTCGAGCTGGCTGCGGATCTCGGAGATGTACGCCAGGTCGGTGACCTCTACAGGGGTGGCAAACGTGCCGCGGCGCGGATAGGTCACCACGAGTCGATCCACCTCGAGCCGCTTGAGCGCCTCGCGCACTGGAGTGCGGCCGAACCCCAGGTCTCGTGCGAGAACCTCGTCATTGAGCGGGTCCCCCGGTCGGATCTCGAGCGTGAGAAGCCGGTCCTGAAGAGCCCGGTAGGCCGTCTCCGCCAAGGATGGCCGGGACTGCGGATCGATCATCGCGTGGACCACGGTCCTCCTCCTTCTCCTGTTGACCCGATGTTCGGCTCAGTATAACCTGAGTCACACATCTAATATATCAGAGTTGTATCAGATGAATATGACTTACCCATCAGGAGTACCGATGTCCATGAGTGAGACCGCCACGCGATTGGCTGAGCCCGCTGCTTCGGCGACCCTCCAAGGAAGGCGCCGTTCGGCGGGGCACACCGCGGTCCTGACCCTTTCGTGCCCTGAACGCCCGGGGATCGTCCAGGCGGTGACGGCCTTCCTCTACCAGCACGGCTTCGACATCGCTGAACATCAGCAGTTCGACGATCGAGAACGAGGGATGCTCTTCCTCCGTACCGCCTTCTCCGCGGAATCGCCCGTCGACGCACTCGAGCTCGAAGACGAGTTCCGGGCCACGGCCGAGGAGTTCTCCATGGACTTCTCGTTCCACGACGAGACGAAGCCCCGCCTCCTCGTCATGGTGTCCAAGTTCGGGCACTGCCTCAACGACTTGATCTTCCGGTGGCGGGCCGGCACGCTCGGCGGCGAGATCGCGATCGTCGTCTCCAACCACGAGGACCTCCGCCCGATGGCGGAAGCAGCGGGCCTGCCGTTTGTCCACGTTCCGGTCACGGCAGCCACGAAGCGCGAAGCCGAGGCTCGGCTCCTCGCGCTCGTTGACGAGCACGAGGTCGACCTCGTGGTGCTGGCCCGCTACATGCAGATCCTCTCCGACGAGCTCACCACCGCTCTCAAGGGCCGGGCGATCAACATCCACCATTCCTTCCTGCCCGGCTTCAAGGGCGCGAAGCCCTACCACCAGGCCTATGAGCGCGGCGTCAAGCTCGTGGGCGCCACCGCGCACTACGTCACCGCGGACCTCGACGAGGGGCCGATCATCGAGCAGGAAGTGATCCGCGTGGATCACACTTTCCATCCCCAGGCCCTCGCGACCGTAGGCCAGGACGCCGAGTGTCTTGCCCTCTCGCGGGCTGTCCGGTGGCACTCCGAGCACCGCGTCCTCCTCGATGGCGCAAGCACCGTCGTCTTCCGCTGAGGCTTCAGAAACCCGCCCACCCACCGCAGAAAGAACCGCTATGACCAACTCGCAGAGCGTCGTCATCATCGGCGCAGGCATTGTCGGAACCAACGTCGCGGATGAGCTCGTCCAGCGCGGTTGGACGAACATCACGGTCGTCGACCAGGGGCCGCTCGATATGCCGGGCGGCTCGACATCCCATGCGCCCGGTCTCGTCTTCCAGACAAATGCGTCCAAGACGATGAGCCTCTTCGCGAAGTACACGGTCCAGAAGCTCCTCTCGCTCGACTGCTTCAACCAGGTCGGCGGCCTCGAGGTCGCCACGACCGAGGCGCGCTACGAGGACCTCAAGCGCAAGCTCGGCTACGCGCAGTCGTGGGGCATCGATGCCCGCCTCGTCGACGCGGCCGAGTGCAAGCGCATCTACCCGCTCCTCAACGAGGAGATCGTGCTGGGCGGCCTGCACATCCCGAGCGACGGCCTTGCGCTCGCGGCGAAGTCTGTCCAGCTCCTCATCGAGCGGACCCGCGAGGCAGGCGTCGTCTATAGGGGCTCGACGCCGGTCACGGGCATCGAGCAGGACGGCGGTCGGGTCACCGGCGTGCAAACGCCCGACGGCGTGATCCCGGCGGACATCGTCGTCTCCTGTGCCGGCTTCTGGGGCGTCGAGGTCGGCGCGATGGTCGGGATGTCCATCCCGCTCCTCCCGCTCGCGCACCAATACGTCAAGACGGGCCCGATCCCTGCCCTTGAGGGCCGCAACGAGCTCCCCAACGGCGCCACCCTCCCGATCCTGCGTCACCAGGACCAGGACCTCTACTACCGCGAGCACGGCGAGCGCTACGGAATCGGCTCGTACGCGCACCGGCCCATGCCGGTCGTCGCGGCGGACCTCGGCCTGACTCCGAAGCACGTCGACGAGCACAACATGCCGTCCCGCCTCGACTTCACGCCCGAGGACTTCGAGGGCCCGTGGGAGGCCTCGAAGGAGATCCTTCCCGCCCTCCGCAAGGCGGAGATCGAGGACGGCTTCAACGGCATCTTCTCGTTCACCCCCGACGGCGGCCCGATCGTCGGCCAGCACCGCGACCTCGACGGCTTCTACGTCGCGGAGGCGGTGTGGGTGACCCACTCGGCGGGCGTCGCGCGGGCGGTCGCCCAGGTGCTCGTCGAGGGACGATCCGAGATCGACCTCGGCGAGTGCGACGTCGCGCGTTTCGAAGAGGTGCAGCTCGCGCCGTCGTACGTGAGCGAGACGTCCCAGCAGAACTTCGTCGAGATCTACGACGTCCTGCACCCGCTTCAGCCCAAGGAGTCGCCGCGCAACCTCCGGGTGAGCCCGTTCAACGCGCGGCACCGCGAGCTCGGCGGCTACTTCCTCGAGGGGGGCGGCTGGGAGCGGCCCTACTGGTTCGAGGCGAACGCCCATCTTCTCGACGAACTCCCCACGGAGTGGCAGCCGCCGGCCCGCGACTCCTGGTCGGCCCTCTACAGCTCCCCCATCGCCGCCGCCGAGGCCTGGAAGACACGTACCGCCGTCGCCATGTACGACATGACGCCGCTCAAGCGCCTCGAGATCTCGGGGCCCGGCGCCGTCGCCCTCCTCCAGAAGCTCACCACCGGCGACGTCTCCAAGAAGCCTGGCGCAGTGACCTACTGCCTCCTCCTCGATGAGCACGGCGGAATCCGCAGCGATATCACGGTGGCCCGCCTCGACGAGGAGACGTTCCAGGTCGGCGCGAACGGCAGCATCGACCTCGCCTACTTCACGCGTGAGGCCCGCCGTCAGCGCGAGGCGGACGCCACTCAATGGGCCCAGGTCCGCGACACCACGGGCGGCACGTGCTGTATTGGCCTGTGGGGCCCGTTGGCCCGCGAGGTCGTCTCCGCGATCAGCAGCGACGACTTCACGAACGACGGCCTGCGCTACTTCCGCGCCAAGAAGGCCACGATCGGCGGGGTGCCGGTCACGGCCATGCGGCTCTCTTACGTGGGCGAGCTTGGTTGGGAGCTCTACACGAGCGCGGACAACGGCCAGCGCCTGTGGGACGTCCTCTGGGAGGCTGGCCAGCCGCACGGCATTATCGCCGCGGGCCGCGCCGCGTTCAGTGCGCTGCGGCTCGAGAAGGGCTACCGCTCGTGGGGCACGGATATGACCACCGAGCACGACCCGTTCGAGGCTGGCCTCGCGTTCTCCGTGAAGCTGGCGAAGGACGACTTCGTCGGCAAGGCGGCCCTCGAGGGGCTCTCCGAGGAGGGCTCGGCGCGCCGCTTGCGCTGCCTCACCGTCGACGACGGGCAGTCGATGATCCTCGGCAAGGAGCCGGTGTTCTACAAGGACGAGCCGGTGGGCTACGTCACGAGCGCCGCGTACGGCTACACGATCGGCAAGCCCATCGCGTACGCGTACCTCCCGGGCGCCGTCGCCGAAGGCGACGCCGTAGAGATCGAGTACTTCGGGCAGCGCCTCTCCGCCACGGTGACACCCGAGCCGCTCTTCGATCCAGAGATGAAGCGCCTCCGCGGCTGACGCTGACCGCGCCCCAACCAGGAGGACCTGTGATCAGATCCGGGACCGCCGAGAGCTATCTCGCCAGATTGGCGACATTGCGCAGGACCGCGCCGCGGCCGGCCGTGCCGGCGGTTCATCGAGAGAGCCCGGCCTTGCCGGCGCTGCCCGCCTCTGAGTCCGATAGCACGCTCTCTGGCAGAATCGGAGCATGGCGAAGACATCCGTGCCCGAAGACCCAGACGAGGGGCGGTCCGCCAACGGCGTACAGGCCGTCGAGCGGGTCGTCCAGGCCCTCGAGATCCTCGCGAAGGAGGGAAGCGCCGCCGTGGGTGACGTCGCGGAACGCATGGGCGTGCACAAATCGACGGCGTCGCGCATCCTCTCGGCGCTCGAGGGCCACGGTTTCGTGCAGCAGAGCAGCCGCCGCGGGAAGTATCAGCTCGGCGTCGGCCTGCTCCGTGTGGCGAGCTCGATTCCCAGACGCCTCAGCCTCGTCCACACGGCGAGGCCCGTCCTCGAGGACTTGGCCCAACGCTATGGGGAGACCGTGAACCTCGCGGTGCGCCGCGACGTGTATGCCGTGAACGTGGACCAGGCGATGGGATCCGCGAACCTCGCGACCTTTGACTGGATCGGCAACCTGACGCCGCTCTACGCGACGTCGAGCGGCAAGGTGTTCCTGGCCTACCTCCACTCGACCGCGCGGGCCGAACTGCTTCAGCGGGTCGAGCTCACGGCGCTGACACCGCACACCTTGAACCGCGAGCAGCTTGAGAAGGAGCTCCCCGCCATCGTCGAGCGAGGCTACGCCTCGACGCGCGGCGAGCTCGAAGACGGGCTCAACGCGATCGCCGCCCCCGTTTTTGCCCACACCGGCGATCTCATCGGGGCCGTCAGCCTCTCTGGGCCCGCGTTCCGGTTCGACCCTAGCGATGCCGACGTCGTCAAGGCCGTCGTCGGCGCGGGGGAGGAGATCACCGAACTCATGGGCGGCCCGACGCCGGACAGCCTTCGTCGATAGGTCCGGGCCCGTCAGCGCACCGAAGGCCGACACCGAAGGGCGCGGCCGGAAACGATCCGGCCGCGCCCTTCGTGGCAGCAAGCTGGTTCAGACGATTGCGGATCTGAGCTCGCGGGCGGCCTTGGCCGGATCGGCCGCGCCGTAGATCGAGCCGCCCGCGACCGCGACGTCGGCACCGGCGTGCTGCACCGACGCAATCGTCGAGGCGTTCACCCCGCCGGCAACCGAGAACGGCACCCGCGCCCGCTCGCCCGCCGTCAGGAGGACGCCGAGGTCATAGCCCGGCTTGGCCTGCTCGTCCAGGCCCGCGTGGAACTCGACGTACTTGGCACCCAGCTCGCGAGCCTGCTTGGCCCGGGTGACCTTGTCCTCGACGCCGATCAGGTCGACGACCACGCCCTTGTTGTGGGCCCGGGCGGCCTTGACGGCGCCGGCGATCGTGGAATCGTCCGCGCTGCCGAGCACCGAGACGAGGTCGGCGCCGGCCTTGAACGCGAGCTCGGCCTCGAGCTCGCCCGCGTCCATGGTCTTCATGTCGGCGAAGATCACCTTGTCCGGGTGCGCCTGCTTGACCGCGGTGACGGCGGCGAGGCCCTCGTTCTTCACGAGCGGCGTACCGAGCTCGATGATGTCCACGTGCTCGGCGACCTTCTCGGCGAGGGCCAGAGCCTCGTCGAGGGTCAGGACATCCATCGCGACCTGAAGTTTCATGCTTCTTTCTCCTTCTTTCTTGGGGGACTGCCCACTTGTGAGGACGGCTCCCTTGGGGGACTGCTCCCTTGGGGGGACTGCTCTCGATGAGTTGAGGCCGAGTGGCTACTCGAGGTTGGCGTGACGGAGCCAGAGCTCCTCGGCCGGGGTGCCGTCCGCGTCCCAGAGGCTCTGGAAGACGGCCTCGGCGGCGACCAGGAGAACCTGCTCGAACAGGCTGCCCGCATACTGCCGCGAGACCGCTGAGCCGTGGTCCGTCTTCCGCGCTGCGGGGATGACGACGACGGCGTCCGCCCGCGCTGCGAGCGGCGATTCGGGGGCGGTCGTGTAGACGGCGATCTTGGCTCCGACGGCGGAAGCCGTGCTCGCCGCCTTGACGACGCCCGCGGTGGTCCCGGAGCCCGACGCCGCGACGAGCAGGTCTCCTGCCCCGATGGCCGGCGTGGTCGTTTCGCCCACCACGTGAACGCCGAGGCCCAAATGCATGAGCCGCATGGCCGCCATGCGCAGCACGAGCCCACTGCGGCCGGCACCCACGACGAAGACGCGGGGGGCCCGCCGGATCAGGCGGGCGACGTCGGCGAGCTCCTCGCGGTCGAGGGCGCTGGCAGTCGAGAAGACCTCGTCTTGGATCCGGCTGAGGTTCTCGTGGATGCCGTCCGGGTGAACGCGAGCGCCCGTCGCGTCGGCGAGCGGTGACGCGAGTTTCGGGCTCGCGAGTTCTTGGGTCATGGAAACTCCTTGAAGATTCACAGCGTCTGCCTTCCACAGTGGGCTAGGGCCAATGGGTGGGGTAACCGTTCCGCGGAACGGTCTTGCCCGCCCGTTCGGGTGGGCACCTACACTGAGCCAATGACTTCTGGGCCAATGACTTCCGGGTCTGTGACTTCCGCTGCCGAGGCTCGGCCCGGGTCGAGCGCTGAGGCGTTGACCCTCCTGGACGCGGCCGCTGAGCTTGCGGACTCCGCCTTGCTCCAGATCGCCGAGAAGCTGAAACGGTGCCTCGCCCCTTACGTGCGCTGCACGTCGCTCGTGATCTTCACCGAGGACTGCACCGGCCGGCCGCAGAAGAAGGCCGGGGCGGAGGAGATCATCAGCCGCGTATCCCTCGAGGAGCTCGATCGGATCAGGTCATCCCTGCCAGACCTCGAGCCGCGGTGGAGCGAGGAACTGGTCGGCGGAGCGCTCCGGCCGGTGCTCGCGCTCCGATCCGCGACGAACGCCCTTCTGGCCCTGACGGATCCGGTGGTGGTTCCAGGCCGAAGCGAGCCCGGCGCCGCCGCCGTCCTCGGACGCCTGTGGGGCATCGCCGCGGCGCGCATCCGGGACAAGGTGGCGGAAGCTCCGCCGTCGTACTTGCGCGAATCCCGCGCCGCCTCCGCCGAGCGGGCGCGGCTCACGGCGGAGCTCACGGACCAGCA
>NZ_JBKZWT010000210.1:0-6436 GCF_047759905.1 Sinomonas sp. G460-2
ACCCGGCTCCTGCGGACGCTCCGGCAGAGCCCGAGGCCCCGCAGGCATCCCCAGACCCTGCGCCTGCGCTCGGGGAACCGGGCCCTGTCCCGGCCGCCGAGATCGTGGTCCACATCCCTGCCGCGACCCTCCTCGGCTCCGGCGAGGAGCCCGCGGTCCTTGAGGGCTACGGCCCGATCGACCCCGACACCGCCCGCCGGCTCGCCGCCGCGGCCCCGACCTGGCAGCGGCTCTTCACCGGCACCGACGGGGTCCCCCTCCAGCTCGGCCGCAGCGCCTACCGGCCCCCCAAGGGCCTGCGCCGCTTCATCGAGTACCGCGACGGAACCTGCCAGTTCCCCGGCTGCACACGGCCCGCCCGCAAAGCCGAGATCGACCACCTCATCGAATGGCAGGACGGCGGAACCACCGACGCCCAGAACCTCCACGCCCTCTGCACCAAGCACCACGCCCTCAAGAGCCTCCAGACCTGGACCCCATCCCGCCTCCCCACCGGCCCCGACGACGCCACCCCCGACACCCTCTGGACCTCCCCCCTCGGAACCCGAGCCCTCACAGGCCCCACCGGCCACGAACCACCCGACAACGGCCCACCGCATCCCAGCCCACCCGACACCAGCCCACCGGGGGACGGCCCGCCCGATGGCACCCCACCGGCGGACGGCCCACCCGACGGCACCACACCGGCGGACGGCCCACCCGATAGCGGGCCAATGGAAGGCGGTTCGCAAGAAGGCAGCCCGCCGGCCAGCGGGCCAGTGGAGCGCGGTTCGCACCATGGCAGTCCGCCCGATCCACTCGACGACAGCCCACCGAGGCTTGAGTCGGCTGAACCCCAACCACCGCCGTTCTAAGGTCGATTGATGCGGACAGGGCCGAGCCGAGATCCGGCCCAGGCCGCGCCGGGATCTCGGCTCGAGCGCGCAAGCCTCTTACGCCCCAGTCCGGGGAGGCCCATGCTTGGGGTATCTCCTGGTCCGGGTGTCCGGACTGGGTGTTCCGGTCCGAACATGTCCCGGTCTGAACATGCCCCCGTCCGGCGCGTCTCCTGTTCGGGCGTCTCCTGTTCGGGCGTCTCCGGTTCGGGTGACCCGAACTGGGAGAGCTTCCGGTCCAGCGAAGGAGCATGCCATGTCTGTCGGAGAGCCAGAACCGGTTGGTGTCGGAGCCTCGGAGCCTGTGGGGTTCGCGGGGGCGAGGGTGGACATCCGGCAGCGCCGGGCCCTGGCCCTCAATGGCTGGTTCGGGGTCCTCGTGGTCGCGCTCTGCGCTTGGTGGGCCGTGGTCGCGGCCATCGGTCTCAGCGGGTGGCTGTGGCTGCCGGCGCTGATCGCGATCCTCGTCCTGACCTCGCTCGTGATCGTCGCGCCCGGTCAGGCCTCGGTGGTGCAGTTCTTCGGCAGATATGTCGGGACGGTCGGCCGCGCGGGGTTCTGGTGGGTTCTCCCGCTGACCATCCGGCGGCGCATCAGCGTGCGGGTCCGGAACTTCGAAACCGACCACCTCAAGGTGAACGACGCGGACGGCAATCCGGTGGAGATCGCCGCGATTGTGGTCTGGCAGGTGGCTGACACGGCGAAGTCGACCTACGCCGTCGATGACTATCGGAACTTCGTGTCGGTGCAGGCGGAGTCGGCGCTTCGGCACGTCGCGACGACCCACCCTTACGACGACGCGTCCGGCACCGGGACGTCCCTGCGCGGCTCGACCGATCTCGTGGCGGCCGCGTTGGCCCGCGAGGTCGCGGCGCGCGTCTCGGTCGCGGGGGTCGAGATCGTGGAGGTCCGGATTTCCCATTTGGCCTACGCCCCCGAGATCGCGCAGGCGATGCTCCGGCGCCAGCAGGCCAACGCGGTCGTGGCGGCGAGGTCGCGCATCGTCGAGGGCGCCGTCGGCATGGTCGAGCTCGCCCTGACGCGCCTGAGCGAGGGCGGGGTCGTGACCCTGAACGACGAGACCAAGGCGAGCATGGTCGCCAACCTGATGGTCGTGCTGTGCGGCGACCAGCCGCCGTCGCCCATCGTGAACGCGAGCTCCCGCTGAACGCGAGCTCCCGCTGAACGCGAGGGGCGGCTGAATGCGAGCGCCCGCTAGGCAGGCCGAGCCGCCATCAGGCGGGGCCGACCCCGGGCTTACCCCTCTGGCTCGCCCGTCCGTGCGTACTGGTTCCAGAACGCGTCAAGGGTCCCCGCAAGATCGACGTCGGGATTGACCGCCCATTCGGCCTGGAGCCCGTCGGAGAGCGCGAGGAGCATCCGGGCGATCACCTGGGCGTCGACGGTCGGGTCGAATCGCCCGGCCTTCTGACGCTTCTCGATGTCTCGCGAGATCCTCCCGTGAACCACCAGATCACGCTCGCGGAAATAGTCGTGGCATGGGTGGTCCGGGTCCGTGGCGGCGGACTGAAGGCTCACGTAGAGCTGAACGATGCCGGGCACCTCCATGTTGTGGTGCGCGAGCTGGATGATGAGCGGAAGCTCGGTGACGTCAGCGGGGCTGAACCTCTGCCGGTCCACCTCGTCGCGCTTGCGAAGCACCTCCGCGAGGAGATTCTCCTTCGTGTCGAAGTGGTGAAGCAGCCCGGCCTGCGTCATGCCGACCTCCTCGGCGATGTCTCGCAGGGAGGTCGCGCTGTATCCCTTGCGCCCCAGCACCTCGAGGGCGGTCTGGAGGATGAGCTCCCGCGCGGCGAGGCCCTTCGCGTACGGGCCCCGTCGCCGGGAACGGGCTGGCTCAGCGCCCACTGTCATGCCAGGTCCAATCCGAACCCGCATTCGTAGAGCGCATCCTCGGTGTCGCCCGGCACATCCGGGCGGGAGGCGACGACGGCGGCTTCCGAGCGCGGGAGCTGGAAGGGCAGCCTGCCCTCGGGGGCGATGGTCCCCGTGAGCGCGTCGAGGACCGCGCCGTCGGACGCCCCGTAGACGGCGGCGACGGCGGCGCAATGGGGCTCAAGCGGTGTCAGAACGGCTGGGCGGTCGAGATGCGGGACGAGGATCACGGGAACACTCTCGGCGAGACGGCGCACCTTCTCGACTGTCGCGGCGTCGAACTCGAGGCTGCCCGCGTGGAAAGCGGACTCGAGCATGTAGTGGTCGCGGAACTCGAAGGGAGCCGAGACCCGGACGATAGCCACCTCGGCATCATAGACCGCGGCGACCGGTTCGAGTCCCGCGGCGGCGACCGCGGCCGGGTCCAGCTCCTCGGAGTACACGCGCGTGCCCGGGCGGAGGGGCAGCAGCGGTGAGCGTTCGACGGCGGCGACGGCACCGCCGTCGTTCGTCGCGCCGGCGGCTGTGCCGGCCTTGGGGGCATGGCCGCGCGCGGGGATGGGCTCGTTCTTGACGACGGGCTCGTTCTTGAGGACCGGCTCATTCTTGAGGATTGTCACGGAACGCGCCTGGGCGCGGTGCCCCGCCTCCACATATTCGGGACGCCCCGCGCGAACCTCGGCGGCCTCCTCGTCGACGTAGGGGTTGTCGAAGAGGCCGAGTTCGAACTTGACCTTGAGCAGGCGGCGCGCTGAGGCGTCGATACGCTCTTCCGAGACCCGTCCACCGCGCACCAGGTCGACGACGACCTCGGGGCATTCCTCGCCGCCGAACTGGTCGCAGCCAGCCTCGATGACCTTGAGCACGCGCTCCTCGACCGACAGATGTTCGACGCCCCACGCCCGCGGCGGGAGCTGCTTGCCGTGGAGGCGCGATTCGGTCACGAGGCTCCAGTCGGTACACACCACACCGTCGTAGCCGAGCTTCTCGCGCAGGAGGCCCGTGATGACCTGGCGGTTGTAGCCGAAACCGACCTCCTCGATCGGCTCGCCGTCGATCACGAGCCCCACGGGCATTCCGTAGTACGGCATGATCGCCGAGACGCCGCGGGCGATGATCCGCCGGAACGGCTCGAGGTGGCAGTCGAACATTCCGCCCGGGTAGACCTGCTCGCGCCCGTAGGGGAAGTGGGGGTCCTCGCCGTCGCGCTGTGGCCCCCCGCCGGGGAAGTGCTTGGCCATGCAGGCCACGCTCTCGGGGCCCACGTGATCGCCCTCGAAGCCGTCGAGATACGCCGAGGCGAGGCGTGCCACGAGATCGGCGTCTTGGCCGAACGTGCTGTATTGGCGGGCCCAGCGAGGCTCGGTCGCGAGGTCGATCGTCGGGTGCAGGGCTCCTCGTATGCCGATAGCAGTATATTCCGCGCGGGCGATCGAGGCGAACTCCCGTACGAGCTGCTCGTCTCGCACGGCCGCGAGGCCGAGGGGCTCGGGCCACGCCGAGAAGTACTCGGCCGTGAAGGACGCCCCCCAGTTCTCGACGAACGAATGCCGCGGATCCGTGGAGAGCGTCACGGGAATGCCGTGCGGGCTCTCGGCGAGCGCCAGGCGCTGCAGTTCGTTGACCCACCGCGCGGCGAGCCGCGGCTCGGGCACGAAATGGAAGTTCAGGTGGTTGACGAGCTTCGTCTCGACGACCTCGCGGAGTCCCGCCCGCCCGGCCCGCGGGACCTCGTCCCCGAGCCGCCCGCTCTCCGCGACGCTGACCATCGTGTTGAACATGAGGCCGGCCTTCTCCTCTAGCGAGAGCCGGCCGAGGAGGTCCCCGACGCGATCAGCCACCGGCAGCCGCGGGTCCTCGTAGGGCTCCATGGTCCCGTTGCCGTTGAGGTCCCGGAACACCACTCCCTCGGGGCTGCGGAGGAACTCCTCCGCCACGCCGGCCCTCAGGTTGACGCTCATGCCACGTGCTCCGAGGTAGCGGCGACGAGGCCGCGACGGGCTTCCCTGCGCTCGCGCTGAAGCTTCGGATCTGGCACAGGTGCGGACATGAAGAGCCTTTGCGTGTAGGGGTGGTGCGGTTGCGAAGTGACCTGGGCGGCCCGCCCGTGTTCGACGATCCGGCCCCGGTACAGGACGATCACGTTGTGGCTGATGTGGCGGATCACGCTGAGGTCATGCGAGACGAAGAGGTAGCTCACTCCCGTGGCCTCCTGGATTTCCACGAGCAGATCGAGCACCCGCGCCTGGGTCGTGAGGTCGAGGGCCGAGACCGGCTCGTCGCACACGATGAGGCGCGGCTCGATGGCGATGGCCCGCGCGATGGCGATGCGCTGTCGCTGCCCTCCCGAGAACTCTCGGGGGAGGCGACCGCCGGCGTCGGACGGCAGGTGGACCCTGTCCAGGAGCCCGCGCACGCGGCCCAGGGCCTCGCGCCGCGCCCAGCCCTGGATCGCGAGGGGCTCGGCGAGGATCTCCTCGACGGTCATCGACGGGTTGAGCGAGGTGTACGGGTCCTGGAAGATCACCTGGAGGTCGCGGCTCAGGGTCCGGCGGGCCGTGCGACCCGCGTGCGTGATGTCCTCGCCGCCGAACCGGATCCGGCCCGCGGTCGGCTTGACCAGGCCGAGGATGGCTCTGCCGATCGTGGTCTTGCCGGAGCCGGATTCGCCGACGAGGCCGAGGGTCTCGCCTGGCCGGATCGCGAAGGAGATGTCCTCGAGGGCACGGAACCCGGCCCGGCGGCCGCGCCCCGGGTACGTGACGGCGAGGCCGTCGACCTCGAGCAGGGGCTGTTCGTGCGGCATGCTCACTCCTTGTGCGCGGCGGCAGGAACTGCGTCCGCCGCCAGCGGGTCGGCGTCGTCGAAGGGGTAGGGGCGCACGGGACCGTCGTCGAGCATCGAGTCGAGGAGCCGGCGCGTGTACGGGTCCGAGGGCCGCGTGAGGATCGTCTCGACGCTGTCCGTCTCGACGATCCGCCCGGCCTGCATGACGGCGACCCGGTCGCAGATGTCGGCCACGACCCCGAAGTTGTGGGTGACCATGATCACGGCCATGCCCCGCTCGCGCTGGAGGTCGCGGAGGAGGTCGAGCACCTCGGCCTGCACGGTGACGTCGAGCGCCGTCGTCGGCTCGTCCGCGATGAGCAGGCGCGGATTGCAGGACACCGCGCCGGCGATGAGCACGCGCTGGGCCATGCCGCCCGAGATCTCGTGCGGGTAGGAGCGGAACACCTTCTCGGGATCGGAGATGCCCACGCGCGCGAGCAGGGCGAGCGCGTGATCGGTCGCCTCGCGCTTCGAGAGCCTGAGCCGCTTCCGCAGGGGAACCGTGAGCTGGTAGCCGATCCGGAAGGTCGGGTCGAGGTTGCTCATCGGTTCCTGCGGGATGTACGCGATGTCGGTCCCGCGGAGGGCCCGGCGCCCCACGTCGCCGAGCGTTGTGAGCTCGCGGCCGTCGAACACCATCGAGCCGCCCGACACGCGGCCGCCCTCCGGGAGGAGCCCGAGGATCGAGAACGCCGTCTGAGTCTTGCCCGACCCGGATTCGCCGACGAGCCCGAGGACTTCGCCCTCCTCGACGTGCAGCGTGACCCCGTGGACCACCTTGGCGGTCGGGCCGTGGCCATAGGCGACCTCCAGGCCCGACACGCGCAGAAGGGCGC
>NZ_JBKZWT010000211.1:0-6416 GCF_047759905.1 Sinomonas sp. G460-2
CTCCGGGCGGCGGATGCGCCACTCGCGCTCGGCGAGGAACTCCACCGGCACGTCGAAGACCTCGGCCTGGACGTCCTGCGGCAGCGCGATGGTCACGGCCCCGGTCTCGGCCGGGTCCGTGAGCACCCGCAGGCCGTGCAGGAGCGCGGAGAAGAGCTGCTCGGGGCGGTTCACGCGGTCGAAGTACTTCGACAGCGGCCGGAAGGCGTCGTTGACCGTGATGTCGTAGCCGTGCGGCTGCTCGAGCTGCTGCAGCACGGGATCGGCGGCGCGCGTCGCGAACGTGTCCGAGGGCAGCAGGAGCGCCGGGAGCCGGTTCGCGGTCGCGAGGGCCGCGCCCGTGAGCAGGTTCGACGAGCCGGGGCCGATCGAGGTCGAGATCGCGAACGTCTGGCGGCGGCGCGTGTGCCGTGCGTAGCCCACGGCCTGGTGCACCTGGGCCTGCTCGTTGCGGCCCTGGTAGTACGGCATGAGCGAGGGGTCTGCGACCTGCCACTGCTTGAGGGCCTGGCCCACGCCCGCGACGTTGCCGTGGCCGAAGATCCCGAACATGCCCGGGATGAGCCGCTCCCGGTAGGCTCCGCCAGAACCAGAGCCGCCCACCGTATCGACTGTGTACTGCCGGCCCAGGAACTCCACGAGCGCCTGGGCGACGGTCATCCTGCGGGTAGTGCTCACTGTGCGGCCTCCTTGAGGTGCGCTCCCGCCCCGGCGGGGATTTCGTCGGTGTGCAGAAGCGATGCCGCCGCGGCGACGGCTCCGGCGACGTCCCCGTCCGCCGGGTACAGCAGGGTCCGGCCCACGGTGAGGCCCTGGACGCCCGGGAGCGCGAGCGCCGCGCCCCACGAGGCGAACACCTCGTCCTGATGCCCGGTCGGATCGCCGCCCAGGAGCACGGTCGGCATGGTCGTCGAGGCCATGACGCGCTCCATGTCGGACACCACCGGCAGCTTCATCCACGTGTACGCGCTCGTCGAGCCCAGCCCCGAGGCGATCGCGACCGACTTGATGACCGCGTCCGCGGACAGATCGTTCTTGACCTTGCCGTCCACCCACGAGGACAGGAACGGCTCGACCATAGCCACGAGCTTCCGCTCGGCAAGGGAGTCAATGGCCCGCGCGGTGGCCTCGAGGAACGGGGCCGTCGCCGGGTCGCCGAGGCAGATGCGCGTGAGCATCTTCCCGCCGGTCGCGCCGATCGCTTCGAGGGCGGCGGCGGTGTGGCCCGTGAAGCGGTCGTCGAACTCGTTGACGAACCCGGCGAGGCCGCCGCGGTTCATCGAGCCGAACAGGAGCTTGCCGTCGAGCGCTCCGAGCAGCAGCAGATCGTCCATGATGTCAGGGCTCGCGAGGACCCCGTCCACGGCCGGGTTGGCCAGCGCGATCTGGATCCGGTCCAGGAGCTCGCGCCGGTCGGCCATCGCGTCCGCGCGGCCCTGCGCGGCGAGGGCGCCGCGGGCCGGGTGGTCGGCGGCGACGATGAAGTTCTGCTTGCCGAGGACGACGCCGGGGTGCGGCTTCCGCTCCCGGGCCGCCCGGGCGATGGCCTCGGGATCCTCGAGCCGGATCTTGGTGAGGTGCTCGTAGCGGCGGGGGTCGTCGTCGACCGCTCCCTTGGGAAGGGACGACGTCGTTGCTGTGCTCACTGGGCCACCGCCTCGGGGACGAGGCGGCCGCGCTCCGCGAGGAGCGAGGTGACCTCGGCCGGCGTCGGCATCGCGTCCGCGCACGAAAGGCGGGAGGCGACGATCGCGCCCGAGGCGTTCGCGTAGTCCAGGACCTGGGCGAGCGGCCAGCCCGAGAGCAGGCCGTGGCAGAACGCGCCGCCGAACGAGTCCCCCGCGCCGAGTCCGTTGAGCGTCTCGACCGGGACCGGGGCCGAGACCACGCGCTCCGTGCGCGTCTTCGCCATCACGCCCTCGGGGCCGAGCTTGACCACGGCGATCTCGACGCCTGCGGCCAGGAGACGGTCCGCCTGCTCGTCCGGGGTGCCGTGCCCGACCGCGACCGCGCACTCCTCCTCGTTGCCGATCGCGACCGTCACGTGCGGCAGGACCTTCGCGACCTGCTCGCGCGCGGACTCCTCGGAATCCCAGAACATCGGCCGGTAGTCGAGGTCCAGGACCGTGAACTGGCCCTCCGCGAGGCCTGCGCGAGGGCGCGCCTCGTGCGCCGCAATGTGGGCAGAGCGGCTCGGCTCCTGGCACAGGCCCGTCACGGTCGACCAGAAGATCCGAGCCGTGCGGATGGCCTCGGTATCGAGCTCCTCCGCCTTGATCTGCAGGTCCGGCGCCGTCGGGAAGCGGCCGTAGAAGTACAGCGGGAACTCGTGCGTGGCGGGCATGATCGCGCAGAACGTCGCCGGCGTCTGGAGGCCCGCGACCGGAGTCACGAAGCGATCGTCGACGCCGAACTTGGCCAGCTCCCGGTGGAGGTACTCGCCGAACGGGTCGTCGCCCGTCCGCGTGACGACGGCGGTGCGGCGCCCGTGCCGCGATGCCGCCACCGCCACGTTGGACGGCGAGCCGCCCAAGTACTTGCCGAAGCTCGTGACGTCCGCGAGGCCGACGCCGATGTCGTTGGGGTAGATGTCGACGCTGATGCGCCCCATCGTGAGAACGTCGTAGGTCACGATCGCTGTGCCTTTCGTACTGATGTCCCGGGATCCCGGGCCGGCTGCGCTGCCTGTGGCGGCGGCCACAGATCAACTCTGCTACAGAATTAATGTCCTGTCAAAGGTTTGTGCTGACATGCCAGGCGCGTGCGACGAGGGCCCTAACGGGCCGGAACGGCGAGCTCTCCCGTGACATACTGCGCCCGCCCGAAGCCGAAGGACCAGTCCCCCGCGCCGTTCTCGACGTAGCCGATGAACACATCCTCGCCGGGCACGCCCGCGTCCGCGAGGTTTGCCGCAATCGCCGCGAAGAGCGCCTCCTTGGCCTCTTGCGTGCGCCCGCCCTGCGTGAAGATCTGGATCATGACCACGCCACCCGTGCGCTCGAAGCCGAGACCCGCATCCTGGGCCACGACCTGACCCTGGGCATGCTCCGTGACGACGTGAAAGTAGTCGCGCTCGGGGATTCGGTACTCGGCGAGGATCGCGTCGTGGATCGCGCGGCTCAGGCGCGTGATCTCATCCGAGGTGCGGCCGGCGTTGACATCGATGCGGACCAGGGGCATCGGGAGCTCCTTCGATTGACTTTGTCCTGACAACTTAACAATATCGCCCCAAGAGGGGTGATGCAATACTTTGTCCTAACAAAGACGACGGGCGACGGCGGCACACGCCTCGCGTGCCGACGTCGCCCGTGCTACTGCCTTCCTTGGGAAGGCCGGGGTGCTTCCGCCTAGGAAGAAACAGCCTGCTTCTTGTGGACGAGGTAGATCGCGCCGGTCGTGACGTCCTCCTCGAGCGCCTCGAGCGTGCGGCCACGGCTCTCCGGCACTTGGGTGGTCACGAAGATCAGGGCCAGGGCTCCGACCACCGCGAACAGGAAGAACGTCCCGGTGATGCCCATGGCAGCCACCATCGACGGGAAGTACAGCGAGAGGAAGCCGTTGACCACCCACAGGGCGAACACGGCCACGCCGATGCCGAAGCCGCGCATGTGCAGCGGGAAGATCTCCGAGAGGTAGACCCAGACGGCGACGTTCAGGAACGTCTGCATCGAGCCGACGAACGCGACGACGAGGAACAGGATCACGAAGGGACGGGCCGGGTTGCCCACCGGCAGGGCCATCGAGGCGATGCCGATGAGCACGTGGCAGGTCGTCGTGAGCGAGAGGCCGGTGATGAAGGTCTTGCGACGGTCGAGGCGGTCCATCATCCGCAGCGCGATGATGCCGCCGATCACGGCGATCACGCCCGGGGCAATGTTGGCGATGAGGGCGCCGTCCTTGCTGAAGCCCGACTCCGTGAGCACGGTCTGGCCGTAGTACATGATCGAGTTGATGCCGGTGAGCTGCTGGGCTACGCCGAGGCCGATCGCCACGAGCAGGATCCGGAAGAGATTCTTGTTCGAGAAGATGGCGCGCCAGCCGATCTGGTGGCTCTCCCGCTCCTCCTGGGCGATCTGCTCGACGTCGGCGAGCTCGGCGGCCGCCCGGTCGCTTGAGCGCACGGTCTGCAGGACCGCGAGGGCCTCCTGGCGGCGGCCCTTCTCGACGAGCCAGCGCGGCGACTCGGGCATGCGCAGCATGCCGAAGAACAGGGCGAGGGCGGGCAGCGCACAGATCGCGAACATGATGCGCCAGACGCCGCCGACGTTGCCGAAGACGTTGCCGATGATGGCATTGACCACGAACGCGGCGAGCTGGCCGACCACGATCGCGAGTTCGTTCCGGCCGGCGATCGAGCCGCGGATCTCGTAGGGCGCGAGCTCCGCGAGGAAGACGGGCACGACGGTCGAGGCGCCGCCGACGGCGAGGCCGAGGAGGATGCGGCCGAAGACGAGGACCTCGAAGTTCGGCGTCGCCACGACGGCGACCGTGCCCGCGAAGAACAGGACGGCGAGCAGGATGATCGTCTTGCGGCGGCCCCAGGCGTCTGAGAGGCGGCCGCCGAAGATCGCGCCGATCGCGGCCGCGAAGACGAGGGAGGCGGTGACAACGCCCTCGGTGATCGGGGTCAGCCCGAGCTCCGTGGACATCGGGCTCAGCGCGCCGTTGATCACGCCCGTGTCGTAGCCGAAGAGGAGGCCGCCGAACGTCGCGACGAGGGCGACGAGGCCGAGCCGCTGGCGGTGGGGGCCGCTGGTGAGGGGCGGGAGCGGTGACGAACTCGACGTTCCGCTGTGCGCAGATGCGGTGGCCATTCAGGACTCCTTTGTCGTGCTGGCGGGCCCCTTAGTGACCCGCGTCTCAGACCAGACTAACGCGCGAAAGATTCAAATGTAAGGTCAAACGGACAAAATTTCCTGGGATCCGCCCGTGCGACGATGTTGGGGTGAATCGCCCCGCCGCGACCGGACGGCCCCGACCCGTCACGCAGGAGGACGTGGCACGCGCAGTCGGCGTGTCCCGGACCCTCGTCTCGTTCGCGTTCCGGGGCACCCCCGGGGTGAGCGAGGAGACGAAGCAGGCCATCCTCGAAGCAGCGAAGCGTCTGGGCTACCGGCCCAATGCGGTCGCCGCCGATCTCGCGAGCAAGCGCCCCTCCGCCGTCGGACTCTACCTCCTGGACCTCCGCAACGAGGTGTACGTCGACATCTTCAGCGGGGTGCGCGAGGCCCTCGGTCAGGGCCGGAACCGGCTCATCCTGAGCGTGTCCCACTCGACGAGCGGCGTGGACGAAAGCTCGGTCGGCTCGCTCATCGAGGCGCGCGTGGGGATCATCATCGCCGCGACGCTCGTCGACACGGATCCGGAGATCCAAGAGCTCGCCCGGAGCGTGGCGCTCGTGAGCGTCGCGCGGCGCGTGGACGGCGTCGACAGCGTGTACTCGGACGATGGGGGCGGGGCGAGGGCCGCGACCGAGCACCTCCTGGCGCTCGGGCACACGCGGATCGCCCACGTGACGGGCCCGAGGAACGAAAGCCACGAGGTGCGGTGGCGCGCGTACGAGGCCACGATGCGCCACGCCGGCCTCGCGCCGCGGGTCATCTTCGCGGACGACTACACGCAGGCGGCGGCGGAGAAGGCCGCCGCGTCGCTGCTGAGGGGCCCGAACCGCCCCACCGCCGTGTTCGCCCACAACGACGAGCTCGCCCTCGGCATCCGCGAGGCGGCGTGGAAGCGCGGGCTGGCCGTTCCGGGCGACCTCTCGCTCGTGGGCTACGACAACTCTCGGATCTCGCGGCTCCACGGCATCGACCTCACCTCGGTGGACCTGCGCGCGCTCGAACTCGGGCGGACGGCCGGCACCGCGGCCCTCGAGCGGCTCGCCGATCCGGGGGCCCCGGTGGTGGACCGGCGACTCGAGTCCCGTCTCATCGTCAGGAGCTCGACCGCGCCCCGCTGAGGGGCTCCGGCCAAGCCTGCGGGTTCACGGCGTGCTCGGGGGTCTGTCCCGCGGCCATCGCGATCGCATTGAGGGCGCTCAGGCGGGACATCTCGGCGCGCACCGACACCGTGGCGCTGCCGATGTGGGGCAGGAGCACGGTGTTGGGCAGCTCCGCGAGGCCAGGGGCCAGGAGCGGCTCGTCCTCGAAGACGTCCAGGCCCGCGGCCGCGATCGTGCCGGCGCGCAGCGCCTCGACGAGCGCTGCCTCGTCGACCACCGGGCCACGAGCCGTGTTGATGAGGATCGCGGAGGGCTTCATGCGGGCCAGGACCCGGGCGTCCACGAGGTGATGCGTCTCCTCGGCCAGCGGAACGTGCAGCGAGAGGAAGTCGCTCGCCGCAACGAGCTCGCCCCACTCGACCTTCCGCACCCTGCCCGCGAACTCGCCGAGCTCGGCGTCCCCCACGGGGCGGTC
>NZ_JBKZWT010000212.1:0-6407 GCF_047759905.1 Sinomonas sp. G460-2
CGCCTGAGCGAGCGCGAGCGGGCGCTCCTGCACCGGCGCGAGGCGATCGCCGTGCCCGAGGAGGACCGCGACGCGTTCTTCGCCGACCTCTACCCCGACCTCGCGCGCAGCCTGGCCGTCGCAAGCGGGGACGAGAGCGTGGACTTGCCGCGCGTCGAGCCGCCCGTGCTCGTCCTCACCGCGACGTTCGAGCCCCGCGACCGGCTGCGCCTCGCGTGGCACTGGGAGTACAGGACGGGCGACGGCGTGCGGCAGCTCCCGCTCTATTCGGCAGCAGGCGAGCGCCACGTGCGGGACGAGGCCGCGGAGGCGGACGCGATCGAGCGCGTCGCGGGGGCGCTCGAGGACAGCGCCCTCGGACGGCGTGCCCTCGGCGAGGCGACGCTCACCGACCTCGATACCGCCGACTTCGCCGAGCGCACGCTGCCGGAGCTGCGCGGCGTCCCCGGGGTCGAGGTGGTGCTGCGGGGCGAGCAGCCCGACTACCGGCGCCTCGACGGGGCGCCCGAGCTCGTGCTGAGCGCCGTCGAGAGCGAGAAGCGCGACTGGTTCGACCTCGGGCTCATGGTCTCGATCGAGGGCCGCCAGATCGCGTTCCAGGACGTCTTCGTGGCACTCGCGAAGGGACGCACGAAGGTCATGCTGCCGGACAAGTCGTGGTTCCGGATCGACACCCCGGAGATCCTGCGGCTCAAGGACCTCATCGACGAGTCGCACGAACTGCGCGAGTGGCGCGCCGACGGCGGCCCGCCCCACCCGCCCCGGTTGAGCCTCTACCAGGCGGGGCTCTGGGACGAGATCGCCGAGATCGCGGGCCAGACGGTCGAGCCGCCGCGCTGGCGCGAAACCGTTCGCGGGCTCCTGGACCCGGCGGCCCTCGACCCCGTGGCGGTACCCGAGGGCCTCGCCGCCGAGCTGCGCCCCTACCAGCGCGAGGGCTTTCAGTGGCTCGCGTTCCTCTGGCGGAACGGGCTCGGGGGCGTCCTCGCCGACGATATGGGCCTCGGCAAGACGCTCCAGACCCTGGCCCTGTTCCTGCACGCGCGCGACCACGCGCGGGAGGCGACGCCGGGCGCGGACGGTGAGGGGCGCCGTCGTCCGTTCCTCGTGGTCGCGCCGACCTCCGTGGTGCCCAACTGGGCGGCCGAGGCCGCCCGCTTCGCGCCTTCGCTCAAGACCGTCGCGATCGGGGACACGGAGCAGGCCGCGGGCGTCCCGCTCTCGTCGACCGTGGACGGCGCGGACATCGTGGTGACGAGCTACGCGCTGTTCCGTCTCGACGTCGACGCGTACTCGGCCCTCGCGTGGGACGGGCTCGTCATGGACGAGGCCCAGTTCCTCAAGAACCGCGCGACGAAGGCGCATCAGTACGCGCGGGACCTGGACGTGCCGTTCAAGCTCGCGCTCACGGGCACCCCGCTGGAGAACAGCCTCATGGAGCTGTGGTCGCTCTTCGCGATCGTCGCGCCGGGCCTTTTCCCGGGCGCGAACCACTTCGCGCAGGAGTTCGCGCGGCCCATCGAGAAGGGCGGGGACGCGGGGCGGCTCGGGAGGCTGCGCCGCCGGGTGCGCCCGCTCATGCTGCGGCGCACCAAGGAGGCCGTCGCCTCGGAGCTGCCGGAGAAGGTCGAGCAGCGCCTCGACGTCGAGCTCGCGCCGAAGCACCGGCGCCTCTACGAGCAGTACCTCCAGCGCGAGCGCGAGAAGGTGCTGGGCCTCGTCGAGGATCTCGACCGGAACCGCTTCATCGTGTTCCGCTCGCTGACGCTCCTGCGGCTCATGGCGCTCGACCCGTCGCTCGTGGACCCCGAACTCGCCGGCCCGCCCCCGGCGAAGCTCGACGTTCTGCTCGAGCAGCTCGCCGACGTCATCGCCGAGGGGCACCGGGCCCTCGTGTTCAGCCAGTTCACGTCATTCCTCAAGATGGCGGCCGCGCGGCTCGAGGCCGAGGGGATCCGCTACTCCTATCTCGACGGCTCCACGAAGCGCCGCGGCCACGTGGTTCAGGGGTTCAAGGAGGGCGACGCCCCGGTGTTCCTCATCTCGCTCAAGGCCGGCGGCGTGGGGCTCAACCTCACCGAGGCCGACTACTGCTTCCTGCTCGATCCGTGGTGGAACCCGGCCGCCGAGGCCCAGGCCGTGGACCGCACGCACCGCATCGGCCAGACGCGCACCGTCATGACGTATCGGCTCGTGGCGCGCGGCACGATCGAGGAGAAGGTCATGGAGCTCAAGGAGAAGAAAGCCGCCCTGTTCACGTCCGTCATGGACGACGACGCCCTGTTCGCCTCGGCGCTGACCGCTGAGGACGTTCGCACGCTTTTGACCTGAGTTGGGTCACGCGATTTTGATCACGATTTTGCAACGACGAATTCTTACTCTACGGTAGATCAAGGTTCGGTAACGAGCCGCCCCTGATGCGGGTACAACGTCGACGGTCCCCAGCACGTCGGCCATATATGCCGGGTACTGCCGTCCACCGCTCGCCGCCGTCTGCGCAGTCACCATCGTCCTGACCTCGATCTGTCAGGGGCCGGCGGCGCACGCGGACTTCCGGGGACGGAACGAGTGCCGGTGGAGCCCCGTGCATCTGTGAGAAACCCATGAAAAAGAACACCTTCACCACCGCCGCACGTCGTTCCCTCGCCCTCGCAGCCATTTCCGGCGCCGCCCTTGGTGGCGCCGCTCTGGCCGCCCCCGCCGCCAACGCCGCGAGCACGTCCACGTGGGACGCCATCGCGCAGTGCGAGTCCGGCGGCAACTGGGCCATCAACACCGGCAACGGCTACTACGGCGGCCTCCAGTTCACGCTGGGCACATGGCAGTCCTTCGGCGGCACGGGCATGCCGAACCAGGCCTCGAAGGCGCAGCAGATCGCTGTCGCCGAGCGCGTCCTCGCGAGCCAGGGCTGGGGCGCGTGGCCGGCGTGCTCCGCAAAGCTCGGCCTGTCCGGCACCGCGGGCGCCAACCCGACCCCCGTCCAGGTCACGCCGGCTCAGGCCGCGCCCGTCCAGCAGGCTCCCGTGCAGCAGGCCCCGGTTCAGCAGGCTCCGGCCCAGGCTGCTCCGCGCCACGCCGCCACGGTTCCGGTCTCGGGCCAGACCTACACGGTCAAGGCCGGCGACACGCTCAGCGGCATCGCTGAGCAGCTCGGCCTCAACGGCTGGCAGCAGCTCGCCGACGCCAACTCGAAGATCATCGCGAACCCGAACCTCATCTTCCCGGGCCAGGTCCTCCAGCTTCCGGCGGCCTAGCCCTAGCAGCCAGCCGGCTTCGGCCGGCCCCATCCCCCGTACGAGCGCCGCATCGGCGTCGCGCGCGTCCCCTGACGCGCACGACGACGGTGCGGCGCTCGTGCGTTCGGCCCGCCCCGCCGTCGCCCTTTCCAAAGCATCTCGCATGTCGGAAAATTATTTCCACGAATCTATTGCCAAGCCTGGTATCCCAGAGCTATCTTGTATACCAAGCGATGAGACCCCAGTCACACCCCACTGAGACTCACCGCACCCGGCGCCAGCGCCGGAAGCTGAGCCTCACAGCGCAACAGGCCAGCGGATCCCCGCGGTTCCCCAACCGCAACCATCGATCCGAAAGAGAACCATGAACAGCACTCCGGACACCGTCGTCCAGCCGCTGAATACCCCCCTCACCCTCACCACGGAACGCACGGCACCGCCGTCGTCCGACGGCGCCGCGGCCCACCAGCCGGACCGCGACCCGCGCCTTTCGAACAAGGACCTCGATCCGCTCAAGGAGCAGAAGTGGGGCTCCTACAACATCTTCGCCTTCTGGATGTCAGACGTTCACAGCGTGGGCGGCTACGTCACGGCAGGCAGCCTCTTCGCCCTCGGGCTCGCGTCCTGGCAGGTCCTGGTCTCCCTCGTCGTCGGGATCCTGATCGTCCAGTTCTTCTGCAACCTCGTCGCGAAGCCAAGCCAGGCGACGGGCGTCCCCTACCCCGTGATCAACCGCGCGATCTTCGGCGTCCGCGGAGCCAACATCCCCGCGATCATCCGCGGACTCATCGCGATCGCCTGGTACGGCGTGCAGACGTACCTCGCGTCCCAGTCGCTCGTGATCGTGATGCTCAAGTTCTGGCCGTCCCTCGCCCCGCTCGCGGTGAACGAACACGGCTTCCTGGGCCTCTCGCCCCTCGGCTACGTCGCGTACGCGATCCTCTGGGTTGCCCAGGGCCTCGTCTTCTGGCGCGGCATGGAGGCCATCAAGAAGTTCGTCGACTGGGCCGGCCCGGCCGTCTACGTCGTCATGATCCTCCTGGCGGTCTACCTCGTGGCCAACGCCGGCTGGGACCACGTCTCCCTCAACCTGTCCGCGGGCAAGCCGCTCGACTTCGGCGCCTCGATCCCGGTCATGCTCTCTGCCGTCGCCCTCGTGGTCAGCTACTTCTCCGGCCCGATGCTCAACTTCGGCGACTTCTCCCGCTACGCCAAGTCGTTCAAGGCGGTCAAGAAGGGCAACCTGCTCGGCCTGCCCATCAATTTCCTCTTCTTCTCCCTCCTGACCGTCATCACGGCGTCCGCCACTGTTCCGGTGTTCGGCGAACTCATCACCGACCCGATCGAGACGGTCTCCCGCATCGACGCTCCGTTCGCCACGATCCTCGGCGGCCTGACGTTCGTCATCGCGACCGTCGGCATCAACATCGTGGCCAACTTCATCTCCCCCGCCTTCGACTTCTCCCACGTCAACCCGCAGAAGATCTCCTGGCGCATGGGCGGCATGATCGCCGCGGTCGGCTCCGTGATCCTCACCCCGTGGAACTGGTACTCCAACGCGACCGCGATCCAGTACTCCCTCGGCATCCTGGGCGCGCTCATCGGCCCGCTCTTCGGGATCCTCATCGCCGGCTACTTCGTGGTGAGCCGCCAGCGGATCTGGGTCGAGGAGATGTACACCATGAGCCCGAAGGGCCGCTACTGGTTCGTCAACGGCTTCAACCCGAACGCCGTGTGGGCCATGATCCTCTCCGGTGTCCCCGCCATCGCGTCGGTCCTCATCCCGACGATCGTCGGCCAGGCCCAGTGGATCTCGGACTACTCGTGGTTCGTCGGCTGCGGCATCGGCTTCGTCGCCTTCGCGGTCCTCGAGCGGGTCCGCCCGCACATCAAGGCCGGCGAGTCGGAGCCCGTCCCCGCGGCCTGACCCCCGCCCGCTCCAACCCACCCCAGGCGCGGACGACGGCGGCGCTCACCCGCCGCCGTCGTCCGCGCCGATGTCCTTCCCAATCCGCCCGCCCGCCCGATCCTCGCCCGAGCCGCAGCCGACGAAAGAGCCCCCGATGCGCATCCTCGTTGCCAACGTCAACACCACCCAGTCCATGACCGACGCGATCGCCGCGCAGGCCCGCCGCGCGGCGCTCCCGGACACGGAGATCGTGGGCCTCACGCCGCGGTTCGGCGCGGATTCGTGCGAGGGGAACTTCGAGAGCTACCTCGCGGCCGTCGCGGTCATGGACGCCGTCACGCGGTACGAGGGCGAGTTCGACGCGGTGGTCCAGGCCGGCTACGGCGAGCACGGGCGCGAGGGGCTCCAGGAGCTCCTCGACGTCCCGGTCGTGGACATCACCGAGGCCGCGGCCGCGACGGCCATGTACCTCGGGCACAAATACTCCGTGGTCACGACGCTCGACCGCACCGTCCCGCTCATCGAGGACCGGCTCAAGCTCGCGGGGCTCGACGCTCGCTGCGCCTCGGTCCGAGCGTCCGGGCTCGCGGTGCTCGAGCTCGAGTCGAACCCGGAGGCGGCGATCGAGGCGATCGTCGCGGAGGCCGAGTGGGCCGTCCGAGAGGACAAGGCCGAGGTGATCGTGCTCGGCTGCGGCGGGATGGCGGAACTCGAGGGGCGCATTCGAGAGCGCTGCGGCGTCCCCGTGGTCGACGGGGTCGCGGCGGCCGTCGCGACGGCGGAATCGCTCGTGCGCCTCGGCCTCACCACGTCGAAGATCCGCACTTTCGCGTCGCCCCGGCCCAAGCGCGTGCTCGGCTGGCCGCTCCCGGGACAGCCGGTGACTCTCGCCTGACCCCGCGCCGAATGGTCGGGTTTTCGCGGGTGCGAGCCGCTTGCACCCGCGAAAACCCGGCCATTGCGTGAGAAGCTGAACCCATGGCTGCGAACGATCGCACGCGCGTCGCCATCGCCGGCGCCGGGCCCGCGGGAATGTTCATGGGCCTCCTCCTGGCTCGGGCCGGCGTCGCCGTCACGGTCCTCGAGAAGCACGCCGACTTCCTCCGGGACTTCCGCGGCGACACGGTCCACTCCTCCACGCTCACGCTCCTCGACGAGCTCGGCCTCGGGCCCGCGTTCGCCGCGATCCCCCAGCGGCGCATCACGCAGGTCGCCGCGCAGCTCGACGCCGGAACCGCCCGCATCGGCGACCTCTCGCGGCT
>NZ_JBKZWT010000213.1:0-6401 GCF_047759905.1 Sinomonas sp. G460-2
CCCAGTCGAAGAAGTCGCCGCCCACGCTGCGAGACGGGTGGCACGCGCCCGCGACGTCGTAGCCGCGGACGTTCGGGGCGCGGTCGGGGAGGAGGCCCTGCTGCACGCGGGCCGCCGTCTGCAGATCGCTCTCCTGGACGGAGGCCGCGCGGGGCCGGCGGAACAGCGCCTCGACGCGGGCCTGGAGCTCGCGCGGGCTGAACGGCTTCGCGAGCACGTCGTCGGCCCCGCGGTCGAGCGCCTCGAGCCTGTCCGCCTCCGCCGCCCGCGCCGTGACGACGAGGATGTAGGCGTTGCTGAACATGCGCAGGGTGCGGCACACCTCGAGGCCGTCGAGGTCGGGGAGACCCAGGTCAAGCGTGATGAGGTCTGGAGCGTCCCGGCGGGCCGCCTCGAGCGCCGGGTACCCGGCGCCCGCGCTCGTCGCGTCGAAGCCCTGGCGGCTCAGCGTCGCTTCGAGGAGCCGACGGATGTCCGGATTGTCCTCAATAATGAGCGCTCGGCGAGTCATCGTTCTCCCTTCCACGCCAACTCAACCACTTCTGACCATCTGTGTCACAGACTTATCTGGGGATTATCACGCGTGACGGGAGGACCTGTGGACAAGTTACTCGATGTCCTGCTGCTGGGGCGGCACCGCTTCGGTGCGCTGGGGCCGCGCAGCAGGGCGGTGTTGAGCCAGCTGCCGCTCAATCTGACTTTGCTCTTGGTATTCGTTGTCCTTGCTTTTGCCGATCCCCACGCCCTGACGTTCCCGCCGTTTCTCTCGGGTCAGATCGTGGCGCTCGTCATCCTCCTCCTGTGTGGTGTGGTGCCTTGGGGGCGACTGCCCGAGTGGTGTGTGCTCGCGATTCCGCTCCTGGATTTCGTGGCCGTGGGCCTCGTCCGGACGGGCGCGACGGGCGCGCTCTCGGGGCTGGGGCTGCTCGCCGTGTTCCCGGTCATGTGGCTCGCGGGTTCGGGGCGCCGCCTTCGACTCGTCGTGGCCCTGTGCGCGTTCGCGTCGCTGGTCATGGTGTGGACGCCGCTGCTCGCGATCGGGGGCCAAGCACCCCACACGTTCCTTGCCGAGCTTGTGGTTCCGCTCATGCTCGTATCCGTCGGGGTCGCGATGTCCGTCATGACCCTCAGCGGGATCGCGCAGCAGCAGCGCGTCGAGGAGCTCCTGGCCCGGAGCGAAACCCGCCAGCGGCTCCTCGACACCGTGCTGGAGACGGTCGACGTCGGGGTCCTCGTGATCGACGACGCCGGCACGGACGTCTTCATGAATTCGCGACAGCGCCAGCTCTATCTCACCGCGCTCCCGCCCGGGGCGGCGCGTGCGCCCGAGTCCGAGCTCCTCGTGTACAGGGACGGGACCGACGAGCTCGTTCCGGTCGAGGAGCGGCCCATGGGGCGCGCCAACGCCGGCGAAGAGCTCAACCACGAGGTGTACCGCCTCGGGCGTGGGCCGGAGGCCCGGACGGTCTCGATCTCGGCCCGCGCGTTCCGGGATGCCACCGGCGAACTGGCCGGGACCGTGCTGGCCTGCACGGACGTCACCGAGGTCGTGGCCGCCGTGCGGGCTCGCGACAGCTTCCTCGCCGCGATGTCCCATGAATTCCGAACCCCGCTCACGAGCCTGCTCGGCTACGCCGAGCTGCTGCTCGAGGATGAGTCGCTCAGCACGTCGGCGCGCTCCGACCTCCGCGTGATGAGCCGCAACGCGCAGCACCTGAGGAAGATGGTCGACGACATCCTGGCCGCCTCGGTCGAGGGCTCGTCGCCGAGCCTCCAGCGCACGGAGCTCGACCTCGCGAAGCTCGTTCGGCAGGCGGCCGTGTCTGCCGCGCCGGACGCAGAGAGCCGTGGGATCGCCGTGCGCATTGAGGACGACGGCGAACTGCCGGTCGTGGGCGACAAGACCGGCGTCGTTCGCATCTTGGACAACCTCGTCTCGAACGCGCTCAAGTACTCCGAGTCGGGCGCGCTCGTGACGCTCACGACCGAACGGGACGGCCGGTGGGCCGTGTGCCGCGTCCGCGACGAGGGGATCGGCATCCCTCCCGAGGATCTCGAGCGGATCTTCACGCGGTTCCAGCGCAGCTCCTCGGCCCTGCGCTCAGGCATACCCGGCACCGGGCTCGGGCTTGCGCTCGCCCACGAGGTGGCTACGCAGCACGGCGGGCGGCTCGAGTGCACGAGCGAGGTTGGCGTGGGCAGCGTCTTCACCCTGCGCTTGCCGCTCGCGGGGGCAGGAGTCTCGCCGAACCAGTCCACCGCCGCCGAAGGGTAGGGCACGGGGCGAGGCTGTGTCACAGACGACGGCGGGCCCGGCCGTCCGCTGCACCGTGGGCGCGTGCTGGTGGCGGCCAGGCCTTCGTCGGCTCTGGCCCAGTTCGCCCACGGGGGCGTATGGTCCGTGCTAGGCGAGAGCGACCGTGTGTCACAATCGGCGAGGAGCAGTGATGGGCATCGTTTCGTCCGGCTTTCTGGGCCGCAGGAAGAGGGATGTTCCGGGCCTGCCGCCCGGACAGTGCTTGACCGACGGCTTCCCCGTGCTGTCAGCCGGTCCCACACCGAGGATCGATCGGAGCGACTGGGAATTCTCGTTCACCGCGGAAACCGGAAGCAGCCGCCACTGGGACTGGAACGGGTTCATGGCCCTTCCACAGGAAGACGTCATCGCCGACCTCCACTGCGTGACGAGCTGGTCGAAGCTGGGAACCAGGTGGCGGGGCGTCCCCGTGGACGAGCTGTTCGACGGGCTGGACACCGACGCGAAGTTCGCGCTCTTCCACTCGTACGGCGGCTACACGACCAATCTCCCCCTTGAGGACGTGGTGGGAGGCAAGGCATGGATCGTGCACCAGTTCGAGGGGGAGAACCTGGCCCCTGAGCACGGCGGCCCGGTCCGGCTGCTGGTGCCCCACCTGTACCTCTGGAAGAGCGCCAAATGGGTCCGGGGCCTCGAGCTGATGGCGGAGGACAGGCCAGGCTTCTGGGAGAGCCGGGGCTACCACCTGCACGGGGATCCGTGGCGCGAGGAGCGGTACGGGTGAGCGGGGCGTGGACGGTGGCCGACGTCGTCGCTGTGCACGATGAGACTCCGACTGCGCGCACGATTCGCCTGCACCTTCCCGCGCCGGTTCATTTCCTGCCCGGGCAGCACATCGACATCAGGCTGACGGCCCCGGACGGCTATCAGGCGGTTCGCTCCTATTCGGTGGCGGCGGCCGCCCCGCCCGAGGGCTTGGAGATCACTGTCGAGGAGCTGCCGGACGGCGAGGTGTCGCCTTACCTGGTACGAGATCTCGCCGTCGGCGATCAGCTGGAGGTGCGGGGACCGGTGGGCGGCTGGTTCGTGTGGCGTCCGGAGGAGGCCTCTCCCGTGCAGCTCATCGGAGGAGGGTCCGGCGTCGTTCCGCTCATGGCGATCGTGCGGGCGCACGCCATA
This sequence comes from Sinomonas sp. G460-2, assembly GCF_047759905.1. Taxonomy (NCBI): domain Bacteria; kingdom Bacillati; phylum Actinomycetota; class Actinomycetes; order Micrococcales; family Micrococcaceae; genus Sinomonas; species Sinomonas sp. G460-2. Next base: position 3,437 of record NZ_JBKZWT010000213.1, read on the forward strand.
GCCCGCCACCCCGCGCCCTTTCGGCTCCTCTACTCAGTGCGAGCCCCTGAGGCGACTTTTTTCCGAGGGGAACTCGAGTCCCTTGCGCGATGGTCCGAGAACTTCGACCTGACTTACGTCTACACGCGGAGTGCCCCCGACGGCCTGCCCGTCGGAAGGCTCGACGCCCGTACCCTCGAGGCGAGTGTGCTCAACAGCGGGTCAGATCCAGCGGTCTATGTCTGCGGTGCGACGGGCTTCGTTGAAGCGGTCTCGGGGTGGCTCGTCGACTTGGGCCATTCCCCGGACCGGATCAAGACCGAGCGGTATGGCGGCTTGGGAGGCGCATCGTGAACCAGTGGACGGGGCGGCCGGCCCGCTCGCGGGCCCCGGAAGACGACTACCTCGACGGCAATGCCCTGGCCGGCCCTTTGTCCGAGGTCTTCTCGATCGACATCACGGCTGCGCTCGGCACGTGCGGAGGCTGCGGCGCGGTCAGGGCAGTCGCGGAAGCCCACCTGTACGTCAACGCGCCCGCCAAGATCTTGCGCTGTCCCTCCTGCGGAGGAGTGCTGCTCAGGCTGGACGACCGAGGCGGCCGCTTCATCCTCGACCTGAGCGGCTTCACCCAGCTCACCATCCAGCTCGGCTAGATGCTGGGCTCCGCCCGCCTCATCGTGTGATGCGCGGGCCGGACACAAAGCGGTCCCGGGCGTGGAGCCCGCAGGCCCTTGCGCGAGCCCAGTGCGGTGAACTTCGACATGAGACTTCCCAGTCGTCAGTGTTGTCTTCTGTCCCCCGAGATATGAGATCGCACCTCAATGATCCATGACAGAAGTTGACAATGTCACGACTTGAATCGACATTTCTGAGATGGTGAAGCCGCGGGTTAGAGCCCTCACAGGCCGTGCGCCGCGGCGTAGTCTCCCAACCGGTCCGCGGCCAAGGCCGCCGCGACCTCCGCGATGCCCCCATAGTCCGGCAGCACGATGGACTGGCCGTTCGCGGAGAAGCCCGTCCCCGCCGTCGGCAGCGTGAAGAACACGGAGGCCGCCGGGTCGGTGACGCGGAGCGCGTAGGCGAGCGTGGCGAGCGTGGTCGGGTCGAAGCCCTGGTCGACGGTGAGGACGAACGAGGCTATCGCGACGATGCGGATCGCGCTGGCCGCGTCGCGGACCGTGCCGGTGCTCAGCAGGCGGACCATGAGGGCTCGCACAAACGCCTGCTGGTCGCGCACCCGCTGGTAGTCGCCGTCGACAAAGGCGTGTCGCTCTCTGACGAACTGGAGGGCGGCCTCTCCGTCCACGTGGTTGATGCCCTGGGTGAACGTGTGCTCGGTGCCGGGGGCCGCGGTGAAGGGAACAGTCGCGGTGAAGGGGATGGGGACGTCGACATCGACTCCGCCGACGGCATCGACGAAGGCCTTGAGGCCGCCGAAGTCCGTCATGACGTAGTGGTCGATATGCGTGTGCAGTAGGGATTCGACAGTGGCGACGACGAGCTTGGGGCCGGCCAGCTGTAGACCCGCGTTGATCTTCATGACGCCATAACCGGGAATGTTCACCCAGTTGTCGCGCATGATCGAGATCCCGTAGATCTGGTGCCGGTCCGCGGGAACGTGGATGAGCATGATCGTGTCGGCATCCTGCGGGGCAGATCCGCCGGTGGCCTCTTGCTGCTCGGTTGCCTCGCGCGCGCTCCCCGAGATGTCGCTTCCGAGGACCAGGATGTTCATGGGCACCGGGGGCAGGTCCGGCAGCGACGGCGATGGCGGCGGGGGCGGCAGCGGCGACGGGGTGGGCGTCGGTGTCGGTGTCGGTGTAGGTGTAGGCGTCGGCGTCGGGGACGCCGTGGTCGACGTCGGGGCCGCGGCCGGGGGTGTCGGGGGTGGCGACGAGGCGAGGATCGTCGCAAAAACCGCCCCGAATCCCAGGATGAGCGCAACCGAGGCCGCGATCAGGACAAACCTCCACCGGAGCCAATTCCGTCCCGGGCGGCCGGCAGCATGAGGACTCTCACGGTCGCTCATGAGGCCACGATGACACGCTCGCGGTCACGAGGGCAGTGGCTTTGTGCCCGGCTCAAGCGCAGCGGCCGGCGGCGACTGGCCTACTTCGGGCGCGTCGCCGCCGTGCCGCTCGCCGGGAGGCAAGTCAGTCGTCGTGCGTCTCGTGGTGGCTCGAGGATTCCGCGTGCTCCTGGGTTGCCGCGCGGTGCGTGGGCGCAACGGAGGGGGTGGCCGCGGGCTTGTCGGAATCGTGCTCGGCCCGAGCCGACTCGTGGAGCTCGCCCTGGGCGGACTCGTGGTCGCCGCTTTCTTCGCCCTGCTCGTCCTGATCTTCGCCCTGCTCGTCGTGGTCGACGTGCGAGGGCGACGGGCGGACGGTCGGCTCCGGCGGCTCAGGCGATTCAGTCGGTTCGGCCGTTTCGGTGGGCTCAGCGGTCTCTGTGGGAGAGGACGTCGCGGTTGGCGACGCACTCGTGGGCGAGGCGGTCGGCGTGGGTGACGCCGTATCCGTCGTCGTTGCGGTGGCTGTCGCCGTTGGTGTCGCGGAGGGGTCGACGGCGGGTACCGTCCCCTGAAACGCGTAGGCGGCGGCTCCCGCGCCCCCAACGGCGATCACGCCCGCCGCGAGAGCCCCGATGGCGAGCTTGCGTGCGCCTAGTCCGGTGAACTTAGACATGAGTCCTCCTCAGGTGTCCTCTGCCCCCCGCTTTTTGAGATTGCCTCTCTATGTTCAATGACAGAAGCTGAAAATGTCACGACTTGGAATGACAGTTTTCTGACTGTTAACCGGACTGCCCCGGCGACAGGGTACGTTCCGGTCGCCGGGCAGCCTCCGTCAGAGCTCGACGGCCTGAACCACCGGGTTCGGGTTCCCGAAGCGGTGCGCCGTGAGCGAGACCGCCTGCTCATGCAGGAACGGGAGCAGCTCCACGCGGCCCGCGGCCACCACGGGGTGCGAGTACACCGCGACGTCCGGTG
>NZ_JBKZWT010000214.1:0-6392 GCF_047759905.1 Sinomonas sp. G460-2
GCGAGCCGTGCTCGGTCATGAGAGCGCGCAGGCCGGGGGCAACCATGTCAATGTCGAGCAGCGCCGGGTCCGCAGAGTGAATTCCGCCCACCACGGGAGTGACGAGGCGCCCGAGGACGCGCCTTCCCATCCGCGCCCGCACCACGTCAGCGACGCTCGCCTCGGCGCGCGGCGCTGGCACCGGAAGGAAGAGATCGAACGACGCGCGGACCGCGCCCCACAGCCCCAGGACCGAGCGGACCTCGGGATCCCACGGATTCGACGGGATGCCCAGCACGCCCGCCTTCGGAAGCTCCTCGGCGCCGCCGGGCAGCTGGACCCACGCGCCGGACGGGTGCGGCGCGACGACGTCCCCGCCGAGCCCGAGTTCCTCGAGCAGCGCCCGCACGGCGTCGGTGCGCGTCGCGAACGACTCGGCCCCGCTGTCGAGTGCGAGCCCCGCGACCTCGTGCACGCCGAGGCATCCGCCCCAGCGGTCGCTCGCCTCGAGGACCGTCACGTCGAGGCCGGCGCGGCGCAGCTCAAGCGCGGCACACAGCCCGGAGATCCCCCCGCCGACGACGACGGCGCGCGGCGGTGCGCCCTGGGAACCGTCTGCTGGTGGTGCTGCGCCCATTCCCCCGGCCTAGATCGAGTGGACGAGCTCGACGAGCCGCGTGAGCACGCCCGGATCCGTCTCGGGCGGAACTCCGTGGCCGAGGTTGATCACGTGCCCCGGCGCGGACGCGCCGTGGCGGACCACGTCGCGGACGTGGGACTCGAGGACGTTCCACGGGGCCGCGAGGAGGGCCGGGTCGATGTTGCCCTGCAGCACCACGCGGCCGCCGAGCCGGCGGTTGGCCTCCTGGATGGGGAGCCGGTAGTCGACGCCGATCGCGTCGACCCCGACCTCGTACATCGCGCCGAGGAGCTCGGACGTGCCGGTGCCGAAGTGGACGAGCGGCGCCCCGAGGTCGCGGACGTGGTCGAGGGCGCGGGACGAATAGGGCGCGGCGCTGCGGCGATAGTCCTCGAGGCCGAGGGACCCGGCCCACGAATCGAAGAGCTGTCCGGCCGATGCGCCGGCCTCGATCTGGGCGCGCAGGAAGCGACCCGACGCGTCCGCCGTCCACTCCATGAGCGCCTGCCACGTCGAGGGATCCCCGTGCAGCATCGTGCGGGGGCCGAGGTGGTCGCGCGACGGGCGGCCCTCGACCATGTAGGCGGCGACGGTGAACGGCGCGCCCGCGAAGCCGATGAGCGGAGTGTTGCCGAGCTCGTTGACGGTGAGGCGCACAGCCTCACGGATCGGCTCGAACATCGAGTCCTCGATCCGCGGCAGCGCGGCGACGTCCTCGGCCGTGCGGATGGGGCGGTCGAGCACAGGCCCCACGCCGGACACGATCTCGACGCCAACGCCCGCGAGCTTGAGCGGAATCACGATATCGGAGAAGAAGATTCCCGCGTCCACCCCGTGCCGACGAACGGGCTGAACCGTGATCTCGGCCGCGAGTTCGGGTCTGAGGCAGGCCTCGAGCATGCCCACACCCTCGCGCGCCTTGCGGTATTCGGGGAGCGAGCGGCCGGCCTGGCGCATGAACCAGATCGGATGCTGGCTCGGTCGCGCGCCGCGGTACGCCGCAATGAGCGGAGACTGTGCCGTCCGGCCGTCCTTGAGGGGGTGGTCAGGGCTGAGAGTCATACGGCGATTCTCTCAGAGGGGGCAAGGGTCGATGCTGACAGGCTGTCACATCGCCAAGAACCGGGGGCCGCGCAAGTCTTCGTGTTCTACAGCGGATCGAAAAGCTATGATGGTCGCGCTGTGGTTGTTTTCTCGATGGTGGCGACACACGCCGATCTGAACCTGGAAACCGTTGCCCTTCTGAGCAACGGCGCTGCCGCCGTGGCCTCTTCGGCCTCGCATTCGCCCGCCCTGAGCGGCGCCGTCGTGCTCTCGACGTGCAACCGATACGAGATCTACGCCGAGGCCCCGGCCCCCGAAGACTTCGAAGCGGCGCGCTCCACGGTCGTCGCGGAGATCAGCCACCGAAGCGGCCTCCCTGAGCACACCGTCTCGGACGCGTTCCGGACCCACGAGGGAGCGGACGTGGCGCGCCACCTCTTCGCCGTGAGCTCGGGCCTCGACTCCGCGGTCGTCGGCGAGCGCGAGATCGCCGGGCAGGTGCGCCGAGCGCTCATCTCGGCCCAGGAGGACGGCACCGCGAGCCCCTCCCTCGTGCGGCTGTTCCAGGCCGCGTCCCGCACCGCGAAGGACGTCGGGACGCAGACCGCGCTCGGCAGCCGCGGCCTCTCGATCGTCTCGGTCGCGCTCGATCTCGCGACCGACCTCGCGGAAATCCCCGACTGGTCCGCCAAGCGCGCCGTGCTGTTCGGCACGGGCGCCTACGCGGGCGCGACCATGGCCCTGCTCCGCGAGCGTGGTTGCACCCACGTCGAGGTCTACTCGTCCTCGGGCCGGGCGGAGGAGTTCGCGGCGGCCCGCGGCGGGGCGGCCCTCACGCCCGAGGAGCTCCCCGGCGCGATCGCGCGAGCGGACGTCCTGATCGGCTGCAGCGGCTCGACGAACGCGATGGAGGCCGTGGAGCTCGAGGCCATCCGCAGTGACTCTCCCCAGCAGCTCATCGTGATCGACCTCGCGCTCACCCACGACTTCGATCCCGCCGTCGGCTCGCTCGACGGCGTGGAGCTCGTCACGCTCGAGTCCGTCCGCCTCGCGGCACCCCAAGAGCAGGCAGAGGCCCTCGCCGAGGCGAGCCGGATCGTGAGCGCGGCCGCGTTCGACTTCGAATCCCAGCGGCAGGCGCGCCAGGCAGACGCCGCGATCGTCGCGCTGCGCCGGCACACGATGGCGGTGCTCGACGCCGAGATCGAGAAGGTGCGCGCCCGGCACGGCTGCACGGCGGCGGCCGAAGAGGTCGAGTTCGCGATGCGGCGCATGGTCAAGCAGCTCCTCCACACCCCGACGGTCCGCGCCCGCGAGCTCGCGGCACAGGGTCGCGAGGCCGAATACCTCGCAGCGCTCGACGCCCTGTACGGCATCAGCGTCGAGCTCCCGTCCGTCGTGGCCGAGACGCTCGGCGACGGCGAGTCCCCCGAACCGGTCCCCCAGGACCCGGCGCACCCGAACCCCGCGAGCGCCGAGGACTGCCCGGTCGACCACTCGCGCGCCGGCTGAGGTCTCGCCCGAGCTTCACGACCGTCCGGTTCGCTTCAGGACCGTCCCGTTCGCTTCAAGACCGTCCCCTTTGCCTCAGGACCGTCCCCAAGGGGCATAACCGTCCAGCACAAGCAACGGTCATGCCTCCCAGGGACGGCCGTGCCGCACAAGGGACGGTCAGTAGACCTTCGCAGGGTGACGGGCCCCCGAAGCCGACCCGCCGCCGTCGTCCGATTAGTACGTCGGTTTGTCCGGCTCGACGTCCCGCACCCACGCGAGGACACCGCCCTCGAGGTGCCGCACGGCCGTGAAGCCCGCCGCCTCCGCGGCGGCGAGCACGTTCGCCGAGCGCCCGCCGACCTTGCAGTGGAACACGACGTCCTTGTCCCGGGGCACCTCGTCCCACGCCTCCCCCGAGAGCAGTCGCCCCTGCGGGATGAGGCGTGCGCCGGGGATGCTCACCATCGCGAACTCGCCAGGCTCGCGGACGTCGATGAGCTCGAAGTCCGCGAGCCCTGCGTCCCGTTCGCGCAGCATCTGGGCGAGCTGTACCGCGGTGACGGTCCGCCCCCCTGTGGGTGCCGGCGCCGGCGCGACGCCGCAGAATGCCTCATAGTCCATGAGCTCCGTGATGGGCTCGGCGTCGGGGTCCTTGGACACCTTGAGCTCGCGCCAGGTCGCGCTGAGCGCGTCGTACAGCTGCACGCGCCCCAGCAGGGTGCGGCCGACGCCGGTGATGAGCTTCACTGCCTCCGTCACCATCGACGCGCCGATCGTCGCGCACAGCATGCCGTAGACCCCGCCCTCGCCGCACGAGGGCACGGACCCGGCGGGCGGCGCCTCGGGGTACAGGTCGCGGTAGGTGGGCCCGTGCTTCTCCCAGAAGACGCTCACCTGGCCGTCGAAGCGGAATATCGACCCCCACACATAGGGCTTGCCGAGGATCGCCGCGGCGTCGTTCACGAGATACCGCGTCGCGAAGTTGTCGGTCCCATCGAGGATGAGGTCATAGTCGGCGAAGATCTCGAGGGCGTTGCCAGCATCGAGGTAGACCTCGTGGAGCCGCACGTCGACGAGCGGATTGAGCTCGCGGACCGCGTCCCGCGCGGAGTGGGCCTTCGGGCGCCCCACGTCGGACACGCCGTGGATGACCTGGCGTTGGAGATTGCTCAGCTCGACGGCATCGTCGTCGACGACGCCCAGGGTCCCCACGCCAGCCGCGGCGAGGTACAGGAGGGCGGGCGAGCCGAGGCCACCGGCACCGATCACGAGGACCTTCGCGTTCTTGAGCCGCCGCTGACCAAGATCGCCGATCTCGGGAATGATCACGTGCCGCGAGTAGCGCTGCACTTCGTCCGGCGTCAGCGGTTCGCCCGGCTCGACAAGCGGCGGGAGCGTGGTCTGCGCAATGGTGGGGGACATGAATCCAGCCTATGCCCGGCGCGTTGTGAATGCGCCCGCCATATGACTCGCGGGTAAAGTAAAAAGTACCGCTCGCCCGCGTGGGGCGAACGGTCAGGAGAAAGGTGGAGCTGTGGGCACCGAACCTCGCGCGGGGGCAGTGAGGTCTCCGCGCCTTCCGAGGGACGAACGCAGGGCGCAGCTTCTCAACGCCGCCCTCGAGGTCTTCGCGGCCAACGGCTATCACGGCGCCGCGATGGATGATATCGCCGAGACGGCGCAGGTCTCGAAGCCCGTGCTCTATCAGCACTTCCCCTCGAAGCGTGACCTGTACCTCGCGCTCCTCGACAGCCATCTCGCCACGCTTTCCGGTCTCATGAAGGCCGCCCTCGGCTCGACGACGGACAACCGCGAGCGCGTCCGCGCCGTCATGCGCGCGTACTACGAGTTCATTGCGAAGGACGACAAGGCCCATCGCCTCGTGTTCGAATCCGACCTCGTGAACGATCCCGACGTCGCATCCCGGCTCGAGACGTTCAACAAGGGGTTCGCCGAGGCCATCGCGCGAGTCATCGCCGCGGACACGAAGCTGCCCATGGTCGAGGCGCAACTATTGGGCCGCGGGCTCGCCGGCATGGCCCAGGTGAGCGCACGGTACTGGCTCGAAACCTCGGGCGATCTGCCGATCGACGCCGCGAGCGATCTCGTGTCGCGTTTGGCTTGGCGCGGAATCTCTCGATTCCCCAAAGAGGCCTAAGGTACACATAGAGAGGGCTCGCCGCCTTGAGCGCGGCGAGCCACGGCATTCTTCGTTCGACGCAGCAAAGGGAGACCCACGTGGAAATCAAGATCGGCATCCAGAACGTCGGCCGCGAGATCGTGCTCGAGTCCTCGCAGGACGCGGACGCCGTCGCGAAGCTCGTGGCCGAGGCCATCTCTGGCCAGAAGGAGCTCCGCCTCGAGGACGAGAAGGGACGCCAGGTGATCGTTCCCGCCGGCGTGATCGGGTACGTCGAGCTCGGGGCCCAGGAGCAGCGCCGCGTGGGCTTCGGCGCCCTCTGACGGAGCAAGGATGGACACAGTCTGGTCGCTCGTCATCGACGTCATCGTGACGGCCGGATGCGGCTTCGCCCTCTGGGCGGCGGATCGGCGGCACGGGAAGTACGGGATCATGCTCCCCGTGGCGCTCGGCGTCGTGGTCGGGTGCTTCGCGTGGATCGTGCTCATCGCGGCGGGAACCGGCTACCTGACCGGGCTCACGTGGATGCCCTGGGTCGTCCCCATGGTGCTCGGCGTCGTCGTCTCCGTCATCATCACGAAGCTCGTCGAACGGCGCCGGGAGAAGCGCGACGTCGCCGATCTCACCCGGGTGCTCAAGGGCTGAGCGACTCGGGATACCGCTCGGGCTCGGCCACGGCGTCGAGCGCCGCGGCCCTGAGCGTCGTGCGGTGGGCGGCGTCGACGTCCTTCGCCGTAACCGCTCCCCCGGCGTCGTGCGTGCTGAAGCGCACGTAGACGCGGCGATAACGCCAGTCGAGGTCTGGGTGGTGGACGAGGTCCTCCGCGATCTCGCCCACGGCGGCAATGAACGCGAGCGCGGCCGCCGATGATGGAAGCTTGTAGACCGTCGCGAGCCCGCCCGCGCGGTGCCGCCAGTCCGGCAGCCTTTCGAGCTCGGCCGCGAGCCGCGCGTCGTCGAGCACGTCGAGTCCGCTCATGCTTCGAGGGTAGGCCCGTCCCGTTGCGCCGTCACGTCCGCGGGGTCCTGACCCTGCGGACGTGACCGCGCAATGAAGCGCTCCCTTAGAGGAACTGCGCGCGCCCCTCCATGGGG
>NZ_JBKZWT010000215.1:0-6381 GCF_047759905.1 Sinomonas sp. G460-2
GCACCGCGCCGCCGCACGCGTCGAGCAGCGCACACAGCCATTCGAGAGGGCGGTCGGCCCGAGAAAGAGCCGAGGTCTGCGGCACGAGCCCGATGATCGCCTCGGCGTGCCCGAGCGGCACCACGCGCGGGCACGGCGCCTCGGGATCGCGGTCCAGAAGGACGACGGCGGCGAGCCTCGCGGAGGCGGGCGTCGGCAGCAGCCCCAGCTCCTCGGGACCCACTTGGCTCTTCGGGGCGGCCTGACTCCCCGCAATGATGGAAAGGGGCTTGGGATACGGGGCGATGCGGCCTTCGCGGTCGACCGCGACCGTCTCATCGGTGATGTAGCCGAACGTGGCGCCGAGCTCACGGGTCGCCGTCGTCTTGCCCATGCCCGAACGGCCCACGAGGGCCACCGCCCGGCCGCTCGCGGGGTCGGCGAGCGCGGAGGCGTGGAGCATCATGAGGTCCCCGGCCCTCGACTCTATCGCGGCGAGGGTCACGACGCTCGTCAGGTCGGCCGCGAACTGCTCCAACGAGCCCGCGGCCACCGGCCAAGTGGCGTGCGGCGACTCGACTCGGCCGCGAAAGGCTCCCGCGGACGCCGAGGGCGCCACTGGCCCAAGCACGGTCAGCTCCCCGACCCTGCCGTCGCTGTCGCTGTCGCGGCCGCCGCCGTCGAGGCACCGGGACCAGGCTCGCCGCAGCGTTGCCACGTGGAGCGGCGTGAAGCCATCGTCGAAGCGGACGGCGACGCGGATGCCCAGTGCCCGAAGGCGGAGCGGGGGCAGAGCCCGTTCCGCACCCTGTGCGGTCATGCCCTCGCCTCGGCGAACCCCTGCCGCTGGAGCGCGATGAGGAACGAGGCGAGCTGGGCCTCGATCGCGTCTCCATCCTCCGCCGGATACAGGGCGCGCAGCTCGGCCAGGATGTCCCGCTCGGTTTGCTGGCCGTCGATGAGGCCCCAGATCACGGCGGCCGATCCGGTGAGAACCATCGGCTGGGGCTCGGAGAGGTTCAGGAGCGCGACTCGGCCCTCCGCCTCCGAGACGACCTCGGCGATCGACGACGCGCGGTGCCAGATAGCCGGCATGACCCTCCCCCATGTCGCGGGCCCGAGGCCCGGCCGGGTCGAGAGCCGCGGCAGCTTGATCCTAGCTGGCACGTAGTCGGCACTGAGGCGGCGCGGACTAGGTGGAGGAGGCGCCTGCCCACGATGAGGCTATGCAATCCACCCCTCTGAGCGGGCCGCGGCGACTCAGGAAACGACGCCCGGTCGCGATCGTCATCGCGGCCGCTGTCCTCGTCGTCGTCCTCGCGACGGCTGGCGCCCTGATCTACCTCGGTTCCCTCTCGGCCGCTTTCGATTCGAAGACACAGAAGATCCCCACGGCGTTCCCGGATGATTCAACCCGTCCGTCCGCGACCCCGATCAATGGGAAGACGCCCGTCAACATCCTGCTCGTGGGCAGCGACAGCCGCGGGGCCACCGCCAAAGAAGCCGCGGCCGGGGACGCCTCGGACCAACGCTCCGACACCCTCATGCTCGTGCATGTCCCCGCGGACCGAAGGAAGGCCTACGTCGTCTCGCTCATGCGCGACCTCTGGGTTCCGATCCCCGGACACGGCAGCGCCAAGATCAACGCAGCGCTCGCGTTCGGCGGCGAGCCCCTCCTCGTCCAGACTGTCGAGGCCCTTCTGGGTCAACGCATCGACCACGTGGTGCTCATGGACTTCGCCGGGTTCAAGGGGCTCACGGACGCTGTCGGGGGCGTGGACGTCGAGGTGCCGGTCGCGTTTACGCCGAGCCAATTCCCCGGCTTCCGCTTCGAGAAGGGCCCTCGCCACTTGGACGGCGAGTCAGCGTTCGTGTTCGTCCACGAGCGGTACGCGTTCCCGGACGGGGACTACCAGCGAGTGCGGAACCAGCAGCTCTACCTCAAGTCCTTGGTACGGAAGGTGGCCACGCCCCAGACGCTCGCGAATCCAGCCACGCTCGCCACCGTGGTGAACGAGATGTCCCCGTATCTCACGGTCGATTCGACGCTCACGGCCAGTGCGGTGGCCGGCCTCGGGCTCGAGCTCAAGGACGTCCGGCCGGACGACGTGGTCATGTTCACGCTTCCGACGAAGGGCACCGGGTGGTCCACCGACGGCCAGTCGATCGTCGTGCTCGACGAGGCCGCGGCCAAGGGCTTCGCAGACGCGATGGCAGCGGGAACCGTCGGGCAGTTCATCGCCGCGAACACGCGGTGATCCCACCGGCGGACCCCACCCATCGTGGCGGACAGCCACCACGGAATCCCTCGGTCTCACCACTGAATTCGCGCGCAGACCACCGAGACCGGCCTCGAACCGCTTCTCCGGGGTGCCCCTCGATCCCGTTCGCCGCTCAAAGCCGCCACACAACTTTGTTCGCGATCGTCATGGTGGCCGTGTTCGGGACCATGGCGGCGGACATCCTGCCAGGCCACCCACACGACGTCGACCGCACCCCGGAGCCAGCGCTCCCCCAGGGCCGCCCGCCGCCTCGCGCCGCCGGCCTCCGGGCCCCGGCCTCCAGGCACCACTGAGGCCCTCCTCATGCGCGGTTCCCGTCTCCGTTGCAGCCCTACGCTGGCGATGCACCGGTCCTCGAGGAACCGTGCCACCTGCTCCCCTGACGGCGGAGCCGTGCTCAAACCGAGTTGTGAAGGGATCGCACGTGCCTCAAGTGAGCGATCGCTCCCGCCGGGAGGTCCGCGCCGCGGACCGGTCGGTCCTGAGGAAGGGGCTCGGCCGGCTGTCCGGCTTCGGTCTCTCGACGATGATCTCGGGCGTTGCGGGCGTGACCATCATCCCCTTCATCATCGTCCTCGCGGGCACCGAGGGGTGGTCGGCTGTGGCGATCGGCCAGGCCTGCGGGACGGCGGCCGCCGTCTTCTCCGGCTACGGCTGGGCGGTCACGGGGCCCAGTTCCGTCGCAAAGATCCCGTCGCGGGAGAGGGCCGAGTACTTCGCCGAGTCGTTCTTCGTCCGGGCCGTGATCCTCATCGTCGTCGTCGCGGTCCCCACGAGTGTCGCCGCGGCCATCTCCCCGCAGCACCACGACGCCGCCGCACTCGTCGCCGCAGCACTCACCTTCTATGGCGTGGGCGGAACGTGGTTCTTCGTCGGTTCAGGGAACCCCACAGCCCTCCTGATCTGCGATACGGCTCCCAAAGTCCTCTCGAACGCCGTAGGCCTCGTGCTGCTCCTGCTGCTCGACTCGCTGACCGCGTACGCCGTCGCCCAGCTCGCGTTCGCACTCGTCTCGGTGACGCTCACCGTCTGGGTCATCTGCGGCGACCGCACCGCGACGCTCCTGAAGGGGCAGCGCTTCTCGGCGATCCCCAGTAGGCTCCGAGAGCACGTCCACGGCCTCACCGTCGCGATGCTCTCCGCCGCCTACCTCTCGTTGCCCGTGGTCCTCGTGGCCGTTCTCAATCCGCCAGCACTCGCCGCGTACAGCGTTGCCGAGAAGCTGCTTCGCGGAGCGAACGCGGCGCAGCAGCCCTTCATGCAAACGATTCAGGGATGGATCCCCGCAACGAGCAGCTCGACGGAACTCGCCGGGCGTATCCGGCGCGGGCTGGGCCTCTCCGCCGCACTCGCGGTTCTCGGAGGTGGGGCCATGGCGCTCCTCGGCCCCATCGTGGGCAGGATCCTCGGCGCAGATCGGGTCGCGGTCGGCTATGACATCTCGCCCGCGATCGGCGTGGCCCTCGCGATGACCGTCCTCTCCCAGTGCGCTGGGATCGCCTGCCTCATGGCCCTCAGGCAGGGCGCCGTCGTCGCCAGCAGCGCCTTTGCGGGCTGCGTCGCCGCTCTCGCACTCGTGCTCGCCTGGACTGGTCCGTTCGGCGCGCGCGGTGCCATGTACGGCGTCGCGCTGGGCGAGGTCTTCGTGACGGTCATCCAGCTTGGCGCGCTCGGCGTGCTGCTCTACCGCAACGGGTTTCGCCGCACGCTCCCGAGGCAGGCGCCCGCGAAACCCACCCACTACGAGGAAGTGAGGCCGGGTCCTTGAGCGCTGTGACCGTGCTGACCGTCACCTACGGCGATCGGTGGTCAACCCTGCGGGGCACTCTCGCGTCCGTGCTGGAGGAACCGTCGTGCCGGGTGATCGTCGTCGCCAACGGGGCGCGACCGGCTTCGGCCGCACAGCTCCGCGCGTTCGCGGCGGCGCACGCTGACCGCGTGCGGGTCGTGTGGTTCGAGAAGAACCTCGGCTCCGCTCCCGCGTTCGCCGCGGGTCTCGCGGCCGCCTACGACGACGGCGACGCCATCCTGATCCTTGACGACGACAACCCCATCCCAAAGGGGATCATCCCGAAGCTGCGCGGTATCGAGGCGGCGGCTCGGGCCGAGCTCCCCGCGGGGCGCCTCTTCGCCCTCGAAGTGTTCCGGGGAGTCAACACGGTGCATCGCGCACTGGCCGAGGGTGCCGCCGTCGACCATCTCTTCCGGGAGCAGCGCCCCGGAGCCTTCCAAGGCTTCGACCTCCCGTCCCTCGTCGAGGCCAAGCTCCGCGGCCGCGCCGTGACTCATGCGAGCAACGCCGCACGAACGCTCGAAGTCGAGGCCGGCGGCGAAAGCCACAGGCTCGTGGCGATCCCGAACGCCATGTGGGGTGGCCTGTTCCTCCCCGAGGACGTCGTGAACCGGAAGGTCCTCCCTGACACGGAGCTCATCCTGTACGGCGACGACAACGACTTCTCGGGCCGGCTGGGCGACCAGGGCATCGCGATCTATCTGTGCCTCGGTCTCGAGATCGAGGACACCCTCGTGTGGAAGGTCCAGCAGGCCCTCCCCGGCCTCCGGGGCAGGCTCCCGACGACCTTCCAGATTCCGGATTCCGACGCCTGGCGACTGCAGTACCTGCACCGGAACCAGGCCTATCTGAGCCTCCTCCGGGTGGGAAACGCGCCGGCCGCCCGGCTGCAGTTCGCCCTCAACGTGGCGGCGAAGCTCGCCCTCCTTGCCGCCATCGGCATCGTGGCTGGACGTCCGGGCCACGCCGGGAAGCTCATCGCCGCGTCGGTGAGCGGCCTGCGTCGGAAGCTCGGCCCCTCGTATCTGCTGCCGGATTGATTCCGGTCGCGTGGAGGCAGCGATCGGCGGGCGGGACGGCCCCCGCCGCGGACCCCATGAGCTACTGACAGTGAGGAACATGAAGGTGACGGGAACGGCGCAGGAGCACGGCCGGCGGAACATCCTCTTCGTTGACCATGCGGCGAGCCCCGGCGGCGGCCAGCTCGCCTTGCTGTGGCTGCTCGAGCACAGCTCCCGGATGCGCCCCACCGTGGTGTTCCTCGCAGACGGCCCAGTAGCGGCGAGGCTCCGCGCGGCCGGCGTCGACGTCCGGGTGCTGTACCCAGGCCGCGCTTTCGAACGGAAGATGCTGATCGTCGCCCTGCCGAAGCTCTTCCGGATCATCCGGGAGTCCAGGCCGGACGCCGTCGTCGCTATGAGCGCCGCCGTGGTGAAGACGCTGGCGATGATCCCGTTCGGCAGCATCCCGTCGCTCGCCTACCTCCAAGAGGATCTGGAGCGGGTCAGGGACCGAGGGCTCGTCACCGAGATCATCTTCCGTCTCGTCTACCCAGCGTTCGACGGCCTCATGGCGAACAGCGAATGGACGGCCTCGACCATCCCCGCCTCGTTGTCCGAAATCCCGCGCTCCGTCGCGTACCCGCCGTCGAACGTCCCCGGAATGCTGCCTGATGAGGCGGTGAGGACCTTCCCTCGAGAGGGAACGGTCCGGATCGCGGCCTTCAGCCGGCCCGAACGTTGGAAGGGGCTGGACATCCTCGTCGATGCCTTGGCCATCGTGAAGGCCGAGAGGCCCGGCGCAGACTTCCGCCTCGATCTGTACGGCGGCGGGCTCGTGGGCGACGCCCGCCACGTGACCGGTCTCCGGCGGAGCCTCGAGCAGGCACCCTTTCCCGCCGAGATGCATGGGCATGTGGACGACGTCCCAGTGAGGATGGCGTCCACCGACGTCTTGGTCCTGCCCTCGCGCCTGCCCGAGCCTTTTGGCCAGGTGATCGCCCAGGGGCTCGCTCGCGGCTGCGTCGTCGTGGTGTCAGATCAGGGCGGCGCCGTCGAGCAGATCGTCGCGAACCGCAATGGACTCGTCTTCGAGCCTCGCTCGGCCCGCTCCCTCGCAGACCAGATCGAGCGGCTCCTGGACGACCGGGCATCCGCCGACGGCCTCCTTCGCGAGGCACGTGACGTCTTCACCACCTTCGGCGACCCGCAGCTCGCGGCCCGCTTCGAGGCCGAGCTCGAGTCACTGATCGACCACATCCAGCGCGACGGCGCCCCGCCGATGCGCGGCAGGCGGCTCCGCAGGCGGGTCCGGCTGCTCTTTCGCCGC
>NZ_JBKZWT010000216.1:0-6358 GCF_047759905.1 Sinomonas sp. G460-2
GTGTCGCGCGCTTGGCTGGGAGATCCGTTCGGGGTGGTTCGCTATGCGAGCTTATTTTGTCGGTGGGGGGTGCGAGGGTTGGTTCATGGGGGAAGACATGGGGGAAGATCCGCGCGATGACGCGGCCAAGCAGGCCGCCGAGGCGCCGCACGAGCCGTTGGGAATGCCGGGCGCGTCACGCCAGAGCGCCGACAGCCAGGGCGCACGCAACCAGGGCGCCGGCAACCAGAGCACAGGCAACCAAAGCGCAGACTGCCAAGGCGCAGACAAAGGTCCGGCCGAGGACGACCCGCCGGCCGATGGGCCGCTGGGCGATGGGCCGCCGGCCGATGGGCCGGTGGCCGAGATCCCCGTAGGACAGGAGGTGGGAGGGGATCCCGCCAGCCAGTCCGCGGTCACCGATGAGCCAGCAGTCGAGGGCCCGGCAGCCGACAGTCCGGCGAGGCTTCCGATGCTCCCGAGCGGCGCAGTGTTCGAGGCGGACGCCGCGTTCGTGGATGGGCTCGTCGAGACCGTCAAGATGCTCGAGGCGCACGAGGCCCGCATCCACGCGCTGCGGTCGTTTGCACTCTCGGAGCTGTGCGAGCACTTCCGGCGGGGCGCCCGGGACAGACTCGAGGCCGCCGAGGCCCCCACCCTCGCCGCCGCCGAGATTGCCGCGGCGCTCAACGTCTCACAGCGCACAGGCCGCGCTATGGTCGAGGAGGCTCGCGCCCTCGCCGAGCCCGGCTTGGCCCCCGTGCTGGACGCCCTTCGGGACGGGCGCTTAGACCGCCGCCGAGCCCGAGCGGTGGTGGAGCACGCGGCCGTGCTGCCGCCTGGAAAGGACGCAGCATTCGCCGCCGCTGCGGTTGAGCTCGGTTGCCCGCAAGGGGACCCCGCATTGGCGCCGAGCCCGGGGGCCTTCTCGCGGCGGCTGCGCCGCTTGGCCGAGGAGCACCACCCCGAGGCGCTCGCGGCGCGCAAAGCCCACGCCACCGCGTTTCGCCGCGTCGACGTCGAGCCAACACGGGACGGGATGTGCTGGATCACCGCCCACCTGCCTTTGGAGGTCGGGGCCGCGATCGACACTCGGCTCGAGGCGATCGCCCGCTCCCTCCAAACGCCCGGCGAAGACCGCGGGATCAGCCAGCTGCGCGCCGACGTCTTCCGTGATCTTCTCCTCGCCAGCGCCGTCCCTTCCGGGCCCGGCCTCTCCAACGAGGTCGCGGGCTCCCGAGCCGGAACGTCGGGCACCGCGAATGCTGGGTCTGGGCGGCCAGACAGCACGTGGTCTGGGGAGGGTCCCGGCACCGCTTGGTCTGGGGTTGCCGGGCCAGACAGCGCCCGGTCTGGGGCGGATCCCGGTACCCCTTGGTCTGGGGGTGCAGGGCCCGACAGCGCCTGGTCTGGAGCTGCGGAGCCTGCCGCCGCGGAGTCCGTCAGTGGCGCGCCGTATGACGGCACACGAGTCACGGGCGGCGTGCGGATGGAGGTCGTGGTCACGGTTCCAGCACGCACGCTGACTGGCGAGTCCGAGGTACCCGGCGAGATTCTGGGCTACGGATCGCTGGATGCCCCTGCTGCCAGGCTGTTGGCCGCGCAGGCCGCCACCTGGACCACGATGTGGGTCCACCCCGACACCGGGGCCCCGTTAGCGCTCGGCCGCCGGCGCTACACCCCATCGCTCGCCATCCGCCGCTTCCTGGGGGCTCGCGACCGCACATGCCGCTTCCCGGGTTGCGACAAACCCGCCCAGTCCACCGAGACCGACCACACCATCCCTTGGCAGCACGGCGGAACAACAGACGCTGCCAATCTCGCGCTCCTCTGCCCCGAACACCACCGTCTGAAATCCCTCGGCCACTGGAAGGTCAAACAGCTCGACCCCGAGCCTTGGCGCGAGGAAAAGTCAACGCGACCCGAAGCAACGGAACCAGGTGCAACTGGGCCCTGGGCATCTGGACCCTGGACAGCCGGCCCGGGCACACCTGCATCCGACGCACCTCACCCGCACCCGAGTGCGCAAACCGCCCTGCCACCGCCGGGCGGCGTCCTCGAATGGACCTCGCCCACGGGTCGCAAGTACGTCACCCACCCCGAGACCGACGCCCCGCCACCCTTCTGACGGCTCCGCGCTCTGCCGACCGCGCACTCCCGACTGCCACGCGCTCTGCCGACCGCGCACTCCCGCCTGCCGCGGGCTCATGCCTGTCGCGCACTCCCGCCTGCCACGCGCCCTGCCGACGCGCACTCCCGCCTTCCGCGGGCTCATGCCTGTCGCGCTCCTCTATGCGGCGCGCTCTGCCGACCTCGCACTCCCGACTGCCACGCGCTCTGCCGACCGCGCACTCCCGACTGCCACGCGCTCCGCCGACCGCGCACTCCCGCCTGCCGCGGGCTCATGCCTGTCGCGCTCCTCTACGCGGCGCCCATGCCATCTGCGGGCCGGGGACAGCAGGCACTCATCAGACACCGTTCCCCAAATGTCCATTAGGCGAGACAAAAGTGCTCACAATGTGGACGCTGCGGCAAGATGACGTGGAAGCGACGGGAGGGGAACCCATGCGCAGTAGGCAGGACGACGGGCCAAACAGCAACCGGCGCCGCGAGGCAAGCCGCGACGGGCGGGGCGACAGCCCGCAGGGGATGAGATCGGGCGACGCAGCGGGCAGCCAACGCAGCTCGCAAGGCACGGTCCAAGCGACCGCGACCGCGACCGGAACCCCAGCCCCAACCCCCGCTAAGGCCTGGCTCATGCTTTTGCTCGGGGTTGGCGCGCAGACGGCGGGGACGACGTTCGTGAGTGCGCCCGCCTTCCTCATCCCCGAGCTCACGACTCACCTCGGCATGCCCCTCGCGCAAGCCGGGCTCCTTGCTGCGGCGCCCACGGTGGGCATGGTGTTGACGCTCATCGCGTGGGGCGCACTGGCCGATCGGATCGGCGAGCGCTGGGTGATCTCAACTGGTCTGGCACTCACCGCGTCGGCAGCGCTCGGCGCGGCACTCACGCCCGGCTACGCGGCACTCGCCGTCTTCGGCATGCTGGGGGGAGCAGCTGCGGCGAGTTCGAACGCGGCGAGCGGGCGCGTCGTCGTCGGCTGGTTCCCGAGGCATCGACGCGGCCTGGCCATGGGCATCCGCCAGATGGCCCAGCCACTCGGCGTGACCATCGCCGCGCTTGCCGTCCCCACCACGGCGGCAAGCCATGGGCTGGCCGCTGCAATGGTCCTACCGATGGTCCTCAACGGGGCGCTCGCGATCGCCTGTGCGCTCGGGATCGCGAATCCCCCTCGCTCGACGCGCTCCTCCAGCCAATCGCCGCAGGCCGCGGGAATCCCCTCGCAGCACCCGCAGCACCCGAACCCGTACCGGCGCGGCTCGTTTCTGTGGCGGATCCACACGGTCTCGGTCCTGCTCGTTGTGCCGCAGTTCACGCTCTCGACCTTCGGTCTCGTGTGGCTGATTGCCGACGCCGGCCTCGACGGCATCACGGCGGGCGCCACCGTGAGCGCGGCTCAGATGATCGGGGCTCTGGGCCGCATTGCGATCGGCGTCTGGAGCGACCGGATCGGCAGCCGGGTGCGGCTCCTGCGCTGGGTCGCCGTCGCGGGAGCGGCGACAATGGCCATCGCCGCGCTGACGGACGTCGCGGCGCTCAGACCTGCCGCGGCCGCGGCGTTCGTCGTCGCGACGATCGTGAGCGTCGCCGACAATGGGCTCGCCTTCACCTCCGTGGCTGAGGCCGCCGGTCCGCAATGGTCGGGCACCGCGCTCGGCGCCCAGAACACGGGACAGTTCGTCGCGGCCTCGGTCGTCGGGCCCACCATTGGCGCCCTCGTAGCGGCCGTCGGGTACCCGATCGCGTTCTGCCTGGTCGCGCTGGCGCCCCTCGCCGCGATCCCCCTAGTCCCCGCGGAAGACGCGCACTCCGAGTGAGCGGGGTGCCGTGCGCGGACACACGGCACCCCGTCCCACCAGCCCGCGGCGCGGCCTACATGCCCACCAGTCCGCGGCGAGGTCTACATGCCAGCGAGGAGCACCTTCATCTCGGCGATCTCCTGCGTCTGCGAGTCGACGATCGAGGCTGCCATCGCGACCGCGTCAGCGTTCCTGCCCGCGCTTTTCTCGGTCTGGGCCATCCGCACGGCGCCCTCGTGATGCGCCACCATCTGGCTCAGGAAGAGCTTCGAGGCGGTCGGCGCGTCGGCCGGCGCCAACTGGTCGAGGTCGCCGCTGCTCATCATGCCCTCCATGCTGTGCCCGGCGCCGGCAGAGCCCGTCGAGCCGGTAGACGACGAACTCGAGGTGGGCATCGCCGTCGGCTGTTCCCACGCGGTGAGCCAGCCCTTGAGTGTGGCAATCTCCGGCGCTTGGGCCGCCTTGATGCGCACCGCCAGCGCTGCGACGCGGGCGTCGAGGCCGGGTTTCGCGAGCACGGTCTCGCTCATTGAGACGGCTTGCTCATGATGCGGGATCATCATCTGCGCGAACATGGCATCCGCTGCGTTGAACGCGGCGGAGGCCGGTGCTGTTGCCGGGGCCGAGGCAGTGGCCGAGCCACTGGCTGTGGACATTGGCATCGCGTGGCCAGAGTGATCGGGAGCCTGCGCGGTGGATGAGGGCGCCGAACCCGGCGCGCCACACCCTGCGAGCGCAAGGGCAGCCGCGGTGAGCCCGGTCACGGCAGCCAGTCGAGTCGGGGCAGCCAGACGGGTCCGTGCAGCCAGTCGAGTCGGGGCAGCCAGACGGGTCACGGCAGCCAGACGGGTCGGGGCAGCCAGACGGGTCAGGACAGCCAGTCGGGTCACGCCAGCCAGTCGAGTCGGGGCAGCCAGACGGGTCAGTGCAGCCAGTCGGGTCACAGCAGCCAGCCTGGTCGGGACAGCCAGTAGGGCGCGGGGGAACTTGGGGTTGGTCATGAGTTTTCTTCCTATCGATCAGCTTGGTAGCGCACACACGTGCGTGGCGCCCCGCCGACGGCGGGACGCGCGGAGCCGGGGTCGGCCTACGTTCGGCTGATCGAGAGGGCGGCCAGACTTGGCGCGGGAGCCCGCACGGCGCACGACGGCGCAGCATCACCTCGCGCCTCCAGCGCGGCATCGGAGCGCGCCAGGACGACGACGGCGGGCACCGACGGGGGCTGCGCTCCCGGCGCTGGGGTGCAGTCAGAAACATACGAAACGCTGCCGGAATCCGGGCAGCCGGCGTGGCACGAGACAGCGTGCGTCCCGGGCGACACCACTGGCGCTCTCTCGAGGGCTCGGTAATCAGTGCCGGCTGGGTGATCAGCGCTGGGTGCTTGATCAGCGCTGGCCGGGTGACTGCCGGGTGCTTGATCAGCGCCGGCGGGGTAAGCGCCTGCCGAGTGAACCCAGGCCGGGTGATCAGTGCCGGCCTGGTTGGCCCCGTGGCTCCCGACGCCCTCGAGCACGTGCATGCCGAGAAGGCCCGCCATCACCGGAACGACGACGAACGCTACGAGAGCTGGCCGCGCCATCCCCATGAATCGCGCCCCAAAGAATCGCACCCCCAAGGATCGCGTCGCCAAGGATCGCACCCCCACGGACCGCGCCCCCAAGAATCGCACCGTGAGCACCCCCGCAGCCCGTCCCAAAAATTCCCCCACGAACCCCATCCTGCTATCGAACCCGCGCCGGATCCACGTCGAACCGCCGCAGGAGCTGCGCGTTGAGCGCCACGATGATCGTCGAGAGGGACATGAGCACGGCCCCGATCGCGGGCGAGAGCACGACGCCCACCGCCGCGAGCACCCCCGCGGCGAGCGGAACGGCAACCACGTTGTAGCCCGTGGCCCACGCGAGGTTCTCCCACATCTTCCGGTAGCTCGCGCGCGAGAGCTCGACGACCGAGACGACGGAGCGCGGATCGTTCCCCGCGAGCACAACGCCCGCCGACTCGATCGCGACATCAGTCCCCGCGCCGATCGCGATCCCCACGTCCGCCCGCGCGAGGGCGGGGGCATCGTTGACGCCGTCGCCCACCATCGCGACCCTGAGCCCGCGCCGCTGAAGCTCGGCGACTTTCTGGTCCTTGTCCTGCGGGAGCACCTGGGCGAAGACCTCGTCGATCCCCAGGTCCGCGGCCACCACGTCGGCAACTTGCTGGGCGTCGCCCGTAATCATCGCCACACGAACGCCGCGGCGCTGGAGTGCCCGAACGGCGTCGCGCGACTCCTCGCGGACCGCGTCCTCGAGCGCGAGCGCGCCGACCACCCGACCGTTTCGGATCACGTGCAGCACCGTGGCACCGCGCGCCGTCCAGCGTTCGACGGCGCCCACAAGCTCCGCGGGGGTGTCCAGCCCCTCGCGCGCAAGGAGGGCCGGCCCACCCACCTTGACCAGCGCGCCGTCGACCG
>NZ_JBKZWT010000217.1:0-6329 GCF_047759905.1 Sinomonas sp. G460-2
CGCGCTCGGGCGCGACTCGCTCGCGGAGCACGGGATCGAGCGGGTGTGGGCACTCAGCGCCCTGAGCGACCGCGACACGTCCGCCGATCCTCGGCTCTCGGCGCAGCTGCTCCGGCAGCTCGGGCATCGAATTGGCCACGATCTCGGGGCGCCGACGCTGCGCGCGTAGCCTTGATGGGGTAGGTTCCTTTCTGATTTGCGACGGGGCGGACCATCCGGCCCCGGGGAGCCGGAGGCTACGAACATGGCAGAGAAGACCGTCCTCGAGGCCGTGACGATTGCCGTCGCGGCCGCGGATCTCCTGGGCGAGAAGCTCGCGAAGGCGAGCTCGCAGGAGCTCCTGGACATGGAGGACCGCGCGCCCCTCGAGCTCGCGGAGTTGTACGAGAACTTCGAGTCGAGCGCCGCGGCCGCGGTCGAGGTGCTCCGGGAAGTCCACACCCATGGCTGGTGGGAGCGAGCCGACCCCCACACGATCGGCCACGCCTACATGACGGCCAGGGCCTGGAAGGACTTCGAGCCAGCTGCGGCCGATGCCGAGGCGACCATGCGGGTCGAGCTGCGGCGGCGGTACGGCATCGATGTCGAGTCGACGTACGGCAAGGCGCAGGAAATCCAGGACCAGTACGAGAAGCTCGAGCTCGGCCGGCTCATGGCGAAGTTCAAGCAGAAGAAGGACGTGCAGGAGCCTGGCCAGGCGGAGGGCGGCGAGCCTCAGGCCTGAGCGGAGCCGACGTTCCGCGCGGGGGTGCACGTTTGTCGCGGGGGTGCACGTTTGTCGCGGGGGTGCACGTTGCAACGCGTTCCGAGGTGCGCTCTCGCATGAAAGGTGCGCTCTCGTATGAAGAGTGTGCTTTCGCGCGCATCCTAGATCGCGGTCGAGGCGCGGACCACGAGCGAGGGCTCGACGAGGTCATGCCGAGGGGGCCCGTCCGGGTTCCTCAGCCGCGCAAGCAGCGTCCGGGCGGCCTCGGCGCCGATCTCGCGGTTGTGCGGGTCCACGCTCGTGAGCGCGAGGTGCCGGTAGGCAGCGAGAGGCGAGTTGTCATAGCCGACGACGGCGACGCCCCCGGGCGCCGCGAGCCCCCTCTCGCTGAGGGCGGCGAGGGCGCCCACGGCCATGACGTCGTTCGCGACCACGAGTCCCGTCAGCCCGGCGTGCCCGGCCAGGAGCTCCGACGTCGCGGCGTACCCGTTCTCCTCCGAAGTACTCCCCTCGGCCCCTGCGACGAGCGGCTCGAGACCCGCGGCCCGCATGGCTCGCTCGTAGCCGCGCCGCCGGTGGGCCGCCGGGCCGCCGAGTCCGCTCACGTGACCCACGGCGGTGTGACCCAGGCCGAGCAGGTGGTGCGTGGCGAGCTCGCCGCCGCGGTCGTCGTCGCCCGCTACGACATCCGCACCCGGGAGCGTGCCCGCGCCCAGCTCGCGGGTGCCCGCGACGACCACGGGGACCGGGACGTTCCGGAGGAGCTCCGCGGGGGGCTCCGCCGCGAGGACGAGCGCATCCGCGTGCTGGGCGAGGAACCCGTCCACGGGGTTCAGCCCGGAGGCCGTCTCGAGCTGGAAGTCGGCCACGCTCACCGTGTAGCCCGCGGGGTCGAGGACCGAGCGCAGGCCCGCGAGGAGCTCGACGAACCACGGGTTGCGGAAGTCGTCGATGAGTACGCCCACGGCCCTGGTCTTCTGGCTCGCGAGGACGCTCGCGGCCCGGCTGGGCCGGTAGCCGAGCTCGGCGATCGCGGTGAGGACGGCCTGGCGCCTCTCGTCGCTCACGTGCGGGGCGCCCCGGAGCACGAGCGAGACGAGCGACTTCGAGACGCCGGCCCGTTGGGCGACGTCGTAGATGGTGGGGCGGGGGTCAGCAGCCACGGGACCATCATGGCACTCTCGGCGAGTGTCGCCGTCGTTCGCTCTGGGACTATTGACAGGACAAACTGGGCTTCTTATTCTCGATGTGTGGAGCGCTCCAAACTTCCACCCAAGACTTCCCTCAAAGGAGAGATCATGCCCGAGTCCCTCGGCGTCGCCGTCATCGGCGCTGGCATGGCCGGCAAGGCCCACGCGGCCGCCTACCGCACCGCGAGTGCGCTCTACCGACCGACCCTTCCGGAGATCCGCCTCGTCTCGATTGGGGACGTCAACGCTGAGTTCGGCCTGGCCGCCGCCCGGCGCTTCGGCTACGAGCGGCACGATGCCTCGTGGCAGGCCATCGCGGAGGCGGACGACATCGACGTGGTCAGCGTCGTCATCGCGAACTCGCTGCACCGCGAGGTCGTCGAGGGCCTGCTCGCCGCCGGCAAGCACGTGCTGTGCGAGAAGCCGCTCTCGGACACGCTCGCCGACGCCCGCGCGATGGCGGACGCCGCGCGAGCCGCCGAGGCCCGCGGGAATCTGGCGCGGATCGGCTTCACGTACCGGCGCTCGCCCGGCATCGCGGCCATTCGCGAGCTCATCCAGAACGGCACGCTCGGCCGGCCGCTGCACTTCTCCGGTCGGTACTGGACGGACTACGGCTGCAGCCCGGAGGCGCCCATGAGCTGGCGGTACAAGGGCGGCCCGGGCTCGGGCGCGCTCGCGGACGTCGGGAGCCACATGACGTACATCGGCGAGTTCCTGTGCGGGGACATCCAGGCGGTCTCGGGCGGGCAGCTCTCGACCGCGATCGCCAAGCGCCCGCTCCCGCTCGGTGCCGTCATGGGCCACGACCACGCGGCGGTGAGCGACACTTTCGAGGCCGTCGAGAACGACGACGTCGCCGCCTTCTCCGCCGAGTTCGCCCAGTGCATCGGCAGCATCGAGGTCTCCCGCGTCGCCGCGGGCCACGCGAACTCGCTCATGTTCGAGGTGTTCTGCGAGAACGGTGCGGCGCTGTTCGACCAGCGCCGCCCTGCCGAGATCGGCCTGTTCCTCTCGGAGGGGCCGTCGGCGCAGAACGGCTACCGCCAGGTGATCCTCGGCCCCGACCACCCGTACCTCGCTGGTGGGCTCCCGATGGATGCGCCGAGCGTGGGCTTCGGCCAGAACGAGGCGTTCGCGTACCAGGCGCGCGCCTTCCTCGAGGAGGTCGCCGGGCTGCCCGAGGCCGAGTCGCTCCCGCGCTGCGCAACGTTCGACGACGGCGTGCGCAACATGGAGGTCCTCGCGGCCGTCACCGAATCGGCTCAGAACAACGGAAAGAAGGTCTCGCTGTGAAGCTCGGCGTCTACAACGCGATCCTGCACGACCGGTCGCTGCCGGAGGCGCTCAAGGTCATCGGGGGCCTCGGCCTGACCGGGATCGAGATCAGCACGGGCGGCTTCCTGCCGGCCGTACACGTCCCGACCTTCGACGACATCCTCGTCTCCGACGCCGCGCGGGACGACTACCTCGCGATCTTCGAGGGCACGGGGGTGGGCATTGCCGGCCTGAACTGCAACGGCAACCCGCTGCACCCCAAGGCCCAGATCGGGGAGAAGCACGCGGAGGACATCCGCCGCTCGATCCGCCTCGCCGAGCGCCTCGGCCAGAACCGGGTCGTGACGATGTCCGGCCTGCCCGGCGGCGAGCCCGGCGCGACCGTGACGAACTGGATCGTGAACGCGTGGAACTCCGCGGCGCT
The DNA here is from genome assembly GCF_047759905.1 of Sinomonas sp. G460-2. Taxonomy (NCBI): domain Bacteria; kingdom Bacillati; phylum Actinomycetota; class Actinomycetes; order Micrococcales; family Micrococcaceae; genus Sinomonas; species Sinomonas sp. G460-2. Next base: position 3,599 of record NZ_JBKZWT010000217.1, read on the forward strand.
GGACGTCCTCGACTACCAGTGGGACATCGCCGCCAAGTTCTGGCGCGAGACCGATCGGCTCGCCGCCGAGCACGGGGTCAAGGTCGCCCTCGAGCTGCACCCGCAGAACATCGTGTTCAACACCGCTGACGTCTACAGGCTCGTCGAACTCACGGGTGCCACGAACGTGGGCGTCGAGCTCGACGCCTCGCACCTGTTCTGGCAGCAGATGGACCCCGTCGCGGTGGTCCGCGAGCTCGGCCCGCTCGTGTTCCACGCCGCCGCGAAGGACGTTCGCGTCAACGCCGAGAACGCGCGCCTGTACGGCGTCCTCGACAACCGGTTCCGCCGGCTCTCCACCGACGAGGCTCGCACGAACCTCGGCGGCGACGAGTGGGCCAACGAGTGGCCCAAGGACTCCGCGTGGGACTTCGTGGCCCTGGGCCGCGGGCACGACGCCGCGTACTGGGGAGAGTTCCTCCGCGCCCTGTACGAGGTGGACCCCGACATGATGGTGAACATCGAGCACGAGGACGTCTCCCTCGGCCGCATCGAGGGCCTCGAGGTCGCCGCGGGCGTGCTGCTCGAGGCCGCGCGCTCGGTGGGCGTTCTCGCCGAGGCGTGAGGAGCGGGCCGCGTCCAATTGCGCCGTCACCTCCGCTCGGTTCGCACCCTGCGGAGCTGACGGCGCAACGAGATTCGCCGACGGCGGCGTGGCGGGAGACTAACGGACGACGGCGCGCGGCGGCGCCGTGCTCGACCTCACCGTGAGCGAGGGCGGCACGAGCGAATGGGTCACCTGCCCGTCGAGGGCGGCCGCGGCGGCACCGACCGCCGCGGCCGCGAGTGCGTCCGGGTCCTGCCGCACGCTCGTGAGCTGCACATGAGCCAGGGCGGCGAGCCGCGAGTCGTCGTAGCCGACTATCGAGAGGTCCTCCGGGATGCGGATACCGCGCTCGCGGAGTCCGTGCATGAGGCCCACCGCGAGCACGTCGTTGAACGCGACGACTGCGGTGAGCGGAGCGCGGCCAGGGGGAGGTGTTTCCACGAGCGCGGCGAGCGGGCGGGCGGCCGTCATGCCGTCCGTCTCCGTCGGCCCGCCCCGGATTAAGATCGGCGTCTCCCCGGCCTCGTTCAGGAGGCGGTCGAAGGCCCCCGCCCGGGCGTCCGAGCCGACCGCGGAGCCGCCGTCCACGTGGGCGATGCGCCGGTGCCCGAGCCGCCGGAGGTGTTCGATCGCGAGGCCGATCCCCGCGGCCTCGTCCGTGGCGACGCTCGCAAGCCGCGGCCGGTACTGCGGTTGGAGCACGGAGACCGCCGGAACGGGAAGGTCCAGGAGCTCCGTGTCCTCGGACTCGGGTGCGAGGACGAGGATGGCCTCGACGTTGAGATCGAGGAGCGATTGAAGCGCCTCGCCTTCCGAGCGTCGCGGGCCGCGGGCGCTCAGGACGATGTCGAAGCCAGACTTCGACGCCGCGGGGTAGAGGGCCTCGACGATCTCGGCGTGGAACGCGCCGTCGAGCGCGAAGACCACCCCGAGCAGGTGGCTGCGCGAGCTGCGCAGGAGCCGGGCACGGGCGTCGGGCCGGTAGCCGAGGCTCGCGGCGGCCGCGAGGACCCGCTCGCGCGTCGCGTCGCTCGCGCCCGGCGCATTGCGCATGACGATCGATACGAGCGCGCGCGAGACCCCCGCCTCGGCGGCGACGTCCGCGAGCGTGGCGCGTTTGGCCATGTCACCTCCTGAGGGAATTCTGCTCCAATCGTACTAGAACGATCTAGACAGCGCGGCGACGCCATGCCAAACTGCTGATATCGCCCGGCTAGAACGTTCTAGGACCGGGCCCGAAGCTTCTCCGAGAGGACTGTCATGAGCTACCATTCCGTCGCCTCGGCACGGCCCGAGCCGGTCCGCATCGGCCTCGTCGGCGCGGGCTGGATGGGCGCGTTCCACGCCCGCAGCCTCGCCCTGCGCATCCCCGGCGCGAGCCTCGTCGCGATCGCCGATCCGGCGCTCGCCGTCGCCGAGGAGCTCGCCGCCGAGCTCGGCGTCGCGAGGGTGACCCCCGACCCCGCGGATCTTATGACCGACCCCGAGGTCGACGCCGTCGTCATCGCGGGGCCCGCGCGCTTCCACGCCCAGCTATCGATCGACGCCGCCCGCGCGGGCAAGCACGTGTTCTGCGAGAAGCCCGGCTCGATCGACGTCGCCGAGCTCGCGCGCGTCGAGGACGCCGTCGCGACCGCGGGCGTGCATTGGCAGATCGGCTTCAACCGCCGCTACGCCGCCGACTTCCTGGCGGCCCGCCGCGACGTCGAGTCGGGCGCAGTCGGCACCCCGCAGCTCCTGCGCTCGCTCACGCGCGACCCCGGAACCGGCAGCATCCCGCACGCCGCGAGGGTCCCGCAGTGGACCATCTTCCTCGAGACGCTCATCCACGACTTCGACGCGCTCAACTGGTTCAACGCCGGCGCCGAGCCCGTGAGCGTCCACGTCACGGCGGACGCCCTCGTCGAGCCGAGCTACAGGGACGCGGGCTTCCTCGACACGGCGGTCGTGACGGTCCGCTACTCGAACGGCGCGATTGCCGTCGCCGAGGCCAACTTCTCCGCGCTCTACGGCTACGACGTGCGCGGCGAGGTCTTCGGCTCGGCGGGAATGGTCCAGGCCGGGCGGGCAACCGAGACCGCGGCCGTGCGGTTCGGCGCCGAGGGGCTCTCGGCCGAGACCCCGCGCCTCAACATCGAGCTGTTC
>NZ_JBKZWT010000218.1:0-6325 GCF_047759905.1 Sinomonas sp. G460-2
CGTGCCGCGTCGCGGGGGCGAGCTGTTCCTGGAGCGCGGCGAGGTCCTTGCCGGAGCCGAGGACCTTCCCGCGCGAATCGACCACGCTGAACGAGACCTTGAGATGCTCCGGCACGGCGTCCCAATTCCACGATCCGGGGGGCACGATCTGGCCCTTGAGCCGCCGGAGCACGAGTTCGAGTGACGGCTCGAGGTCGTCTCGCTCGGGGTCGAAGTCCGTGCCGAGCGCCGCGACCGCCTGCCGCGCGACGTCCGGCGCGGGCACGAAGTTCTTCCGGATCTGCTTGGGCAGCGACTTGATGAGCGCGGCGACGAGGTCCGTGCGCTGGCCCGGGATCTGCCAGCGGAACGGCTCGGGGTCGAGCTGATTGAGGAACAGCACCGGCACCTCGGCCGTCACGCCGTCGGTCGGGTCCGGGGTGCCGCCGGGCGCCACGGGTTGGAACTCGTAGCTGAGCGGGAGCTCGAACGAGCCCTGACGCCACACGGTTGGGTACGCGGCGTCGTCGAGCCCGCCGGCCTTCTCGCTCAGGAGGAGGGCCCGGTCGAAGTCGAGCAGCTGGCCGTCCGCCTGGCGGGCCTTCTTCCACCACGCGTCGAAATGCCGTTCCGAGACGACCGTGGCCGGGACCCGCGCGTCATAGAAGTCGAAGAGCGCCTCGTCATCCACCCGCAGGCCGCGTTGGCGCGTGCGGGCCTCGAGCTCGTCGACCTCCTCGAGGAGCGCACGGTTGCGCCTGAAGAAGGTGTGGTGCGTCCGCCAGTCGCCTTCGACGAGCGCGTGCCGGATGAACAGCTCACGCGCGAGCACCGGATCGACCCGGCCGAAGTTGATTCGCCGCTGCGGGACCACCGGAACGCCGTAGAGCGTGACCTTCTCGTATGCCATCACGGCGCCCGTGCGCTTGGACCAGTGCGGCTCCGAGTACGTGCGCTTGACGAGGTGCGGAGCCACGAGCTCGGCCCACTCGGGATCGATCTTCGCGGCCGTCCTGGCCCAGAGCCGGCTCGTCTCGACGAGCTCGGCCGCCATGACGTACGTGGGGCTCTTCTTGAACAGGGCCGAGCCCGGGAAGATCGCGAAGCGCGTCCCGCGGGCGCCCGCATATTCGCGCTTGCGCTCGTCGAGGAGTCCGATGTGACTCAGGAGGCCCGCGAGCAGGGACTGGTGCACGGCGTCGTGCTTGCCCACGGGGTCGGTGTCGCGGCCCTGCCCGAGGCTGATGCCCAGCGGACGCGCGAGCTGCCGAAGCTGCTGGAAGAGCTCCTGCCACTCGCGCACGCGGAGGTAGTTGATGAACTCGGCCCTGCAGAGCCGGCGGAATGCCGAGGAGGAGAGCTCGCGCTGCTGCTCCTGCAGGTAGTTCCACAGGTTGAGGTAGGCCGAGAAGTCCGAATTCTCGTCCCTGAAGCGCGCGTGCTTCTCGTCGGCCTGCTGGCGTTTCTCCGTGGGCCGCTCGCGCGGGTCTTGGATGGTGAGCGCGGCGGCGAGGACCATGACCTCCCGTGTGCAGTCGCGCCGCGCCGCCTCGACGATCATGCGGCCAAGGCGCGGATCGACTGGGAGCTGGGCGAGCTGATGGCCGACGGCGGTGAGCGCGCCTCTTTGCCCCTTGGCATCCTGGCCATCGGCCAAGGCGCCGAGCTCGCGGAGGAGGGTCACGCCGTCGTTGATCGCGCGGCTCTCCGGGGGCTCGACGAACGGGAATGCCTCGACGTCCTTGGGCCCGCGCGCGATGCCCATCGCCGTCATCTGCAGGATCACTGCCGCGAGATTCGTGCGGAGGATCTCGGGGTCCGTGAACTCGGGGCGGGAGAGGTAGTCCTCCTCCGAGTAGAGGCGGATGCAGATCCCGTCGGAGACGCGGCCGCAGCGGCCGGCGCGCTGGTTCGCCGAGGCCTGCGAGACGCGCTCGATCGGGAGCCGCTGGACCTTTGTGCGGTGGGAGTAGCGCGAGATGCGGGCCGTGCCCGTGTCGATGACGTACTTGATGCCGGGCACGGTGAGCGAGGTCTCGGCGACGTTCGTCGCGAGGACGATCCGCCGTCGTCCGCCGGGCGTGAAGACGCGGTGCTGCTCCCCGAGGGAGAGGCGAGCGAACAGCGGGAGGATCTCCGCGTTGGCGAGCACCCGGTTCCGCTGGATGCGCGCGGCGAGCGCGTCCGCGGCGTCGCGGATCTCGCGCTCGCCCGAGAAGAAGATGAGGATGTCGCCCGGGTCCTCGCGCGAGAGCTCGTCGACGGCGTCGCACACCGCGTCGAGCGGGTCGCGGTCGTCTTCGAGGGCGTCGTCGGAGCGGGCGACGGCGGATTCGTCGTCGTCGGCGGAGCCGGTGGCTGCGCCCGCGTCGGCGGTCAGGGGGCGGTAGCGGATCTCGACTGGGAACGTGCGGCCGGACACCTCGAGGATGGGCGCGGGCTCGGCGGTGCCGTCCGGGAGCTCGCGCGCGAAATGCCGCGCGAAGCGCTCGGGATCGATCGTGGCCGAGGTGATGATGACCTTGAGGTCCGGGCGCTGCGGGAGGACCCGCTTGAGGTACCCGAGGATGAAGTCGATGTTGAGGCTGCGCTCGTGGGCCTCGTCGATGATGATCGTCGAATAGCGTCGCAGCAGGCGGTCGCGCTGGATCTCGGCCAGCAGGATGCCGTCGGTCATGAGCTTGACCCTCGTCTGCGGGCCGACCTCGCCCGTGAACCGGACCTGGAAACCGATCTCCTGGCCGAGCTCGACGCCGAGTTCCTCCGCGATGCGCTCGGCGACCGTGCGCGCCGCGAGGCGTCGCGGCTGGGTGTGCCCGATGAGCCCCTTGTCCCCGAGGCCGAGTTCGAGGCACATCTTGGGGATCTGCGTGGTCTTTCCCGAGCCGGTCTCGCCCGCGATGATCGTCACCTGGTTCGCGGCGATGGCTTCCATGAGCTCTTCGCGCCGCTCGGAGACGGGGAGGGCGCTGGGATACGTGATCGTCAGGGACATGGCTGATCCAGTCTAGTGGGGCCGGAGGACGTGGTGGCCGCCGTCATTGGGAGGCGGTAGAAGCGGACGCCGGCGGCTGCGGACACTTCCTGTCCGCTGGCGGGCCTAGCCTCGGACCATGGGCGATGTGAGCGGACAGAATCAGACCGAATCGACGGCGGGACCAGGCCTCGCGGGCGGGCCACTCCGGGTGCTCGTCTACCTCCCGGAGGGCATGGCCGACTGGGAGGTCGGGTACCTCATGAGCGAGCTGCGGCAGCACGACCTCACCGAGCGATCGGCCGAGCTGACGACGGCGACGGCGGGCGGCGGTGCGGTGACGAGCATGGGCGGCCTTCGCGTCACACCGGACGCGGCGCTCGCCGACGTCGAGGGCCAGGCGTTCGACGCGCTTGTCCTGTGCGGCGGGACCACCTGGTACGACGACGCCGCGAACGTCGCCGCGCTCGAGCTCGCCGCCCGGCGCAAGGCATCGGGTCAGCTCGTCGCCGCGATTTGCGGCGCCGTCGACGCCCTTGGCGGTGCCGGGCTGCTCAACGACACCGAGCACACCGGCAACGAGCTCAGGCAGCTCGAGAAGTGGCCGGGCTATCGGGGCAGCGCGAGCTTCGTGCGCGAGCCGCACGCTGTGCGGGGGCGCACACCGTCTGGGGGCATCATTGTGACGGCGGGTTCCTGGGCGCCGACGGATTTCGCCGCGGCAGTCCTAGCCGAGCTGGGGGCGCTGTCGCCGGTGCGCGCGGAGCTCTGGCTTCGGTTCTGGCAGGGACGGGAGGCGTCCGCGCTCTACACGCTCTTCGGGATGGAGACTCCCGCGACTTAGCGGGGCCGGTCGGGGTTATCCGTGCCCGAGAAGTGAAGGGCCCCGCCGACTGAGTCGGCGGGGCCCTTCACTTGGGTGCCCTCGATAGGATTCGAACCTACGGCCTTCTGCTCCGGAGGCAGACGCTCTATCCCCTGAGCTACGAGGGCCCGGGTGTTCCGAGGAGCAGAAGCCTGCTCCCGATCGAACTCATCGAGCTTATCAGGTGGCCACCCTGACCGTGCAAACCGGCTCACTCGGGGAGGGGTTCCCCGCCCAAGTCTCCGTTCTTGCGTCATCTCGGCCCCTCCAGTGGCTCTTGACAGTGGAAGAAGCCACAGATGAGAGAGCGGGAGAAGACCTCATGGGCATGAGATCGAGCAGCGTTGCCTTGCCCCGGACGGAGAAGCGCTATCTGGTGGGAGCGGGAATCGTGGGCCTGGCCATTGTGGCCGGAGTCGCGGTGTCGGGCCGCTGGTGGCCGGTAGCGTCCGGCGTGGCCGTCATGGTCGTTGCCATCGCGGGACTCATCGTCATCGGGCGCCGGCCGCGCGGAAGGCACCGGCTCCCGCGCGGCTAGCCGGGGTCAGTCGAGGTAGTTCTCCACGACGTCCGCGGACCGGACCGAGGCCTCTGAGGGGTTTTCGCCGTACTGGCGCTTCGCGCGCCGCTGGCGCATGAGGTCCCAGCACTGGTCGAGCTGCGTTTCGACCGAGCGGAGCCGCCGTTGCTCGTCACCGGGCGTGATCTCGCCGTCGCTCACGGCCGAGCGGAGCCGATGCTCCTCGTCGATGAGCTCCTTGATGCGGGCGTGGATGTCTTGGTCCATGGTCGCTCCTTCTGGGTGGGACGTGCTCGGAGGCCAGCCTACGCCGGAAGTGCGCCCCTCAACTTCGAGAATCAGTAGCCGGAGAACGCGTCGCGGCGGACGTGGCGTGCGCCTGCCGCGCGCAACGCCGGGCCAACGCCTCCCACGAACGACGGCGGCCCGGAGACGTAGGCGGTGCGCTCGCCGATGTCCGGGACGAGCTCCCGGAGGCGCTGCGGGGTGAACGGCGCCGCGCCGGCGTCCTCCGCGAAGTCGGGCACCGCCCCGCCGTCGGACGTTCTCACGACGACGCGCGCCCGCGACGCCCTGAGGACGCCTGCAAACGCGAGCTCCTCGCGGGTCGAGACCGAGACGAGGACGACGACGTCGCGCGCCTCGCCGGAAGTCTTGAGGGCGCGCAGCATCGACGCGAACGGTGTGAGGCCGATCCCGCCCGCGACGAGAAGCACCGGGACGTCCAGATCGCGGGGAAGCACGAAGTCGCCACCCACGGCGGCGGCCCACACGCGTCGGCCGGGCTCGAGGTCCAGGAGGACCTGCTTCGCGGGCGAGACGGGCGGTGCCGTGCTGACGCCGAAGGCCACGACGTCCGAGGAGGGCGCGCTCGTGAAGCTGAACGTGCGCCGTCGTCCCGCCCAGGCGCCGCCCGCGTGGGGGAGTGAGAGCTCGGCGTACTGCCCCGGAAGGAAGCGGGCAGCTCGAGTCGGGACGAACACGAACTCGTGCGACGTCGGCGTGAGCCGCCGCCGCTCGACGAATCTCAGGTCGAGGCCCTGCGAGAGGCCGAACGCGAACGCGAGGAGGTTGCCGATGAGCAGCGCGGTCTCCGGCGAGCCCGAGACCGGTCCGAGGCTGAACGGCAGCGCGTACGCTGCCGCGATGAAGGCCGAGTAGGCGTACTGATAGCGCCGGCGGCCGGGCATGGTGAGCGGCTCGGACAGCATGAACCCCGCGAAGAACACGAGCGGCCCCTGAGCGATCGCCTGCACGATCGCTCCCACGGGGAGGCTGCCCACGGTCGCGAACACGGCCGCGGTGAGGGCCAAGCCGACCGCCGCGAACACGCCGGCCATCGCGAGCCGCTGGACGCGGTACAGCACGAGGAGCGCGCCGGGCACCACGGCCCACAGCATCGCGGGCGTCCCCGCCCACCACGTCGCGGCGCCCCAGCCAGTGAGCGCGACCGCGAACGCCCCGAACGCCGCGGGATTGAACACGTGCCGGGCGCGGAACGCGAGGACGTACTTCGAGACGGCGGCGAGCACGCACGCGAGCGCCGTCACCGCGAGGTCGAGCGGGGCGAGGCTCGGCCAGAACAGGAAGTAGACGAGCAGGCCGGTCACGAGGGCGGACTCGGAGTGCGGGCGCACGCGGAAGATCGCCGAGACGCCGCGGTTCGCGCCGTACGAGACGGCGAGGCACATCACGAGGGATGCAAGCATGGCCGGGATCCCGAAGCGTAGCCAGCCGAGGACGTTGAGCACGAGGGTGTACAGCACGAGGACCGCGAGCACGCTCAGCACGAGCCGATACGAGCTCACGCGGCCGAGCGCCGCGTCGACGCGCACTTTGGCGGCCGCGGGGGCGGTGAGAACCGGCGTCATGAGAAGAGTCCTTCGAGGAAGGCGGGGCTGCCCTCGGCGTGTCCGTCCGAGAAGACCTGGAGCCATTCCGGCGCGCCGTCCGGGCCGGCGAACTCGGCGGCGAGGTTGGGGCCCCG
>NZ_JBKZWT010000219.1:0-6292 GCF_047759905.1 Sinomonas sp. G460-2
CTGCAGGCCGCGACCGAGAAGGTCCGCACCGACGCCGCGGCCGGGCACTACGCGAGCGCGCTCCAGGAGCTGCAGAACATCGAGTCGCAGGCCAATGACGCCGCCACTCAGGGAAAGCTCAGCGCCGCGAGGAAACAGGATGTCCTCGCGGCGCTGGCCCTCGTGCGGGTTGATCTCCAGGCTCTCATGGGCTCGCGGAGCACGCCGAGCGCGACCCCCTCGACCCCGGGGACTCCGACCAAGTCGAAGAAGAAGGAGAAGTCCCCGGAGCCGAGCCCCACTCAGGATTCGGACGAGGGCTAGGGCCTTCCCCTAGCCGCGGGCCGCTGCACCCTCCGCGTCGATGGCCTCGAGCTCGAACTCGTCGGCCTCCACGGCCGCCTCGATCTGCTCGGGCTTCATGGCAAGACTCACCGCGACGTAGAACATGACGATGCTGAACACCACGACGATGGCGATGTCGATCCATTCCGGCAGGACGTTGAGGGCCCCCTTGCCATAGCGGCCTAGGAAACCGATGACGAGCAGGCCGATGAGCCACGGCCAGACCCACGCGATGGCGCGGAGCCCGAGGTCCTTGGCCTGGCGGTGGCCCCTGCGCGCGACGGCGGCGATGAGGAAGACGAGGCCGCCTCCCACGATCGCGACGACGAGCTTCCAAATGGCCTCGAAGCCGGACCAGTAGATGATCAGGTTCGCGGCCACGAAGCCGAGCGGCGTCAGGAGCCTGGACATCGGGACGCGGTACGGGTGCTCGCGCCCCGCGTGCCTGCGGTACAGCGCCGCGAGGGACACCGGTCCGAACGCGTACATGATGGCCGTCGCGTCCGTGATGAGGCCCACGAGCTCCTGCCAGCTCGGGAAGGGCAGGAGCGCGATGAGGCCCACGACGAAGGCCACGAGGATCGACACCCACGGCACGCCGCGCTTGTTGACCTTCGTGAGCGCGGACGGCAGGGCCGCATCCTCGCCGAGCGCGTAGGAGATACGGGCCGAGGTGCCCAGGTACACGAGACCGGTTCCCGCGGGGGAGACAACCGCGTCGATGAGCAGGACCGACGCCAGCCAGCCCGCCCCGGCGGCGACCGCAAGGTCGTAGTACGGGCCGAAGCTGCCCGCTCCGAGCGGGTTGTCCCAGCCCTTCGCGATGTTGTTGGGATCGATCGCGCCGATGAACGCGACCTCGAGGAAGATGTAGATCACGGCGCCGATGAACATCGCGAGGATGATCGAGCGGGCCACGTGCTTCTTCGGGTTCTTCGCCTCGCCGGCCATCTGGGCGGCCTGCTCGAAGCCCTGAAGGGCGAACACGACGCCGAGCGGGAGCGCGGCGAAGATGCCGTGGAAGCCGTTGGGCGCGAATCCGCCGCCGCCCTGGCTGAAGTTCCCCGGGTGGAACGTGAGCGCGATGATCACGACGATCGTCATAACCGGCACGACCGTCTTCCAGATCACCACGGCGATGTTGCTGTCCGAGAGCCACTTCGCGCCCATGAGGTTGATGAACGTGAACGCCACAAGGGCGACGACCGCGATCCCGATGCCGGTCGCGGTGAGGGTCTGGTCCTTGTTGACCATGTCCAGGCCCGAGGCCCACGGCGCGCTCTCAAGGTAGGTGATCGCGCCCTCCACTTCGATGGGCGCGATCATGACGGCCTGGAGATACCCGGACCATCCCGCCGTGAAGCCCGCGAAGGCCCCGAACGCGTAGTACGGGTAGCGGGCCGTGCCACCGGCCACGGGATAGGCGGCTCCGAGATCCGCATGGATGAGGGCGAGGATGAGCAGGAGCACTGCTGCGAGCAGCCACGAGATGATCGACGCCGGACCCGCAGATTTTGCGGCGCCCAAGGCGCCCAAGAGCCAGCCGGAGCCAATGATGGATCCGAGGGAGACGAACGTCAACCCCCAAAATCCAACAACTCTCTTGAGAGGATGACCGCCCTGTGCGGACGGTTGAACCACGACGTTCTGAGCCATTCGGACCCTTCCCTTGCGGGTTGTCATTTATCTACTGACTGGTCCCCCTTTAACCCGACGAACACTACCGAACATTGTGGAAAAGCGCTGGAAAATCTGAGTGACCGATATCAAAACGCAGCCAACCGCACGCTCGGCGGCGGGTTCTCTTCCGCCCGCAGAGGCCCGAATGATCAGCCGTGGCCCGGGATCGGCGCCCCGAAGGGCAGGCCTTCCCGGATGTACCCGTCGTAGAGCGGCTGCCACTCGAGCGCCCCCGCGCTGTGGGGCCCACCCGGCTCGCCGCCGCCGAGCCTCGCGGCGAGCTCCGCGAGGCACACATGCCAGCCCGCGGCGTTGCGCGCGGCGGCGTTGCGATCGCCAAGCCAGTTGCGCAGCGTGAGCTCGGAGTCCGTCACGGAGCCCTCGACGCGGAACTCGAGCGTGTCCTCGCCCCATTCGAAGGCCCACCGCAGCGGCGGCTCCCACAGCGCGATCCGCTCGACCGACGGCGGCTGGTTGGGGTCGCCGCTCAGCGTCACCGTGCGTGCTTCGTGATCGATGACGACGGCGGAGGGGAACCACCCAGCGAACCCCTCCGACGTGCTCACGGCGGCCCAGACGGCCTCCGCCGCGACCGGGTACGAGCGGACGAACGTCACGGACGCACGGTCGTCTTCCTCGCTGTACTGGCCGTCGAGCTCTTCCATGAGTCCTCTCCTTCTGGATCAGTCGCCCTTGGATGAGAGACCCCCGTCCAAGGACCGTGTTCAGTGCCCGTAGAGCGCCCCGACGATCGCGTCGAAGGCCCGGTCGGGAAGGATCTTGCGCGCCGCGAGGATGTATCCCGCGCCGCCGCCCACCGGGTAGCGCGCCGCAGGGTTCTTGGCGCGGACGGCCCGCGCGATGGTGCCGGCGACCTCCTCGGGCACCCCGGCGCGGCCCGGGCGGTCGAAGTCCGCGAGGACCTTCGCGACCTTGCGGGCGTTCTCCTGGTAAGGCGTGCCCTCCGAGCGCTCGAGGAGGGATTCGCGGGCGATCGTGCTCCATTCGGACATGATCGGCCCGGGCTCGATGAGCACCACGCGGACGCCGAACGGCTTGAGCTCCATTCGAAGCGAATCGGAGAGGCCCTCGACCGCGAACTTGGCCGCGTGGTACCAGGAGCCGAGCGGCTCGTAGAACTTCCCGCCGATCGAGGAGATGTTCACGATCGTGCCCGAGCGGCGATCCCGCATGCCCGGCAGGACAAGCTGAGTGAGCCGCGCGAGCCCGAACACGTTGACCTCGAACTGCCGCCTGGCCTCGTCGATCGGCACGTGTTCGAGCGCACCGTAGGAGCCGTAGCCGGCGTTGTTGACGAGGACGTCGATCTGCCCCGCCTCGTCGATGATCTGGCGGACGCCTGCTGTCATGGACTCGTCGGAGGTGACGTCCATCGCGAGGATCCGCGCGCCGTCGTCCTTAAGACCTTGCATACGTTCCACGCGCCGCGCCGCGGCGTACACCGTGAAGCCTGCGCCGAGGAGCGCACGCACGGTGGCCTCGCCGATCCCGCTGGACGCGCCTGTTACGAGGGCAACCTGCTGCATGGTCCTCACGCTACCCGACGGCTCCGACAGCCAACACCGCCCACGGCCCACCCCGTCCCACCGTTGCGGGGTCCCGTCCTCACCTTCGACGAGCCACCGTGTGACAAGCTGGGGCCCATGAGCCACCGCAGACTCGCCGCCTCGTCGCGCTCCAACGTCCCGCCGTTCGCGGTCATGGACATCCTCGCGCGGGTCGACGAACTCCGCGCCTCGGGCCGCGACGTCGTCTCCCTGTGCGCGGGCGAACCGTCGGGCGGCGCGCCGTCCGCGGTTTCGGCGAGGGCGGCGGAACTCCACGCCTCGGGCCGCGCCCTCACGTACACGCCCGCTCTCGGCACCGCGGAGCTGCGTGCTGAGATCGCTGGCCACTACCGGCGCTGGTACGGTCTGGACGTCGACCCGGCCCGCGTCGCGGTGACCACCGGCTCCTCGGGCGCGTTCGTGCTCGGCTTCCTCGCCGCCTTCGAGGTCGGCGACCGGGTGGCCCTCGCCCGGCCGGGCTACCCCGCGTACCGGAACATCCTCGCGGCGCTCGGCTGCGAGGTGGTCGAGGTGGACTGCGGGCCTGAGACCCGGTATCAGCCCACGCCGGAGCTCCTCGAGGCCGCGGCTCGGGAGCGCGGGCCGCTCGCGGGGGTTGTCGTGGCCTCGCCCGCGAACCCGACCGGCACGATGGTCAGCCGCGCCGAGCTGGCCGGCCTCGCTTCCTGGTGCTCGGCCAACGGCGCTCGGCTGGTCAGCGACGAGATCTACCACGGGATCACGTATCCCGAGCCGGGCGCCGGCGCGGACTACGAGAGCCCGCGGGGCGTGTGCGCGTGGGAACTCGATCCTGAGGCGATCGTCGTCTCGAGCTTCTCGAAGTACTGGGGCATGACCGGCTGGCGCCTCGGCTGGATGCTCCTCCCCGAGGAGCTCACACCCGCCGTCGACGCCCTTGCGGGGAACGTCGCGCTCTGCCCGCCCGCGCCGTCGCAGCTCGCGGCCGTCGCGGCCTTCTCCCCCGATTCCTATGCCGAGGCGGACGCCTGGGTCGCCCAGTATGCCGAGACGCGGCGCACACTGCTCGACGGGCTCGGCCCGCTCGGGTGGGGCCCGGCGGCACCGGCCGACGGCGCGTTCTACCTCTACGCCGAGCTCGGCTCCCAGCTCGAACGCTTTGGCGATTCGCGCGAGTACTGCCGCGCGCTGCTCGAGGCCGAGGGCGTGGCGCTCGTCCCGGGCACCGATTTCGACGCGCGGGCCGGCCATCGCTCGGTGCGCCTCAGCTTCGCCGCGGGACCCGCGGCGGTGAGCGCCGCCGTCGAACGCATCCTGCGGTTCCAGCAGGCGTAGGCAAGGCGCGTCGGTCACCTACCCTTCGAGGTGGCCGCGCAGCCTCTCCATCTCGCGCCGGTCCTTCTTGGTGGGCCGCCCGGCCCCGCGGTCGCGCTGCGGGAGCCCGAGGAACGGCACGGGCGGCCGCTCGGGAGTGTGGTCCGTGTAGCAACGTGAGGCGGCCTCGGCCCCCACGCGCTTGACGATGAGCACGTGCACCTCGAGGATGCGCTCGAAGCCGGGCTGCCGGATGCGGATCGTGTCCCCGGGCACCACCGTCTGGGACGCCTTGGCGGGGTTTCCGTTGAGCCGCACGTGCCCCGCGCGGCACGCCGTCGTCGCCGCCGAACGGGTCTTGTAGGCACGCACGGCCCACAGCCACGAGTCGATGCGAACGGCAGATGGCGCGGGGGCTGGCGCGTGCGAAGAAGCCATGGTGCCCAGAAGTCTAGCGGCGTATCGTCGGGGCATGGGGGGAACACCGGTTAGGAGCCGACATGCCTGACAAGCAGCCACATCAGGACCAGCACAAGAAGCCCTCGAAGTCCATCAAGGAGCAGAGGGCTGAAAAGCGGGCCAAACGCGATGTCGCGTTGAACGCGGATCCCGTGGCCCATCTCCGCAAGCCCCGGACCAACCGCTGACGGCACGCCCCGCGGCACCCGAGTACGGGTGGGCGGGGCGTTCATTCTCCCCGCGTGGCCTAGGCGCGGCGCAGCTGCACCCCGGCGCGAGCCATCGCGTCCGCGTATGCTGTGCCCATCTCAATGAGCCACTCGGTCTGCCGCTCCTTCGAGCCCGCGAACGCGCGCCCATGCAGTGACCGCGCCTTGTAGACCTTGAGGCCTCGGCGCCAGATGAGCGGGTTGCCGGTCTTGAGGAGCTGCTGCGCGAGCCGATTGGCCTCGGGCCCGTGCGCCACGATCGCCGACGCGCGCGGCAGGAGCTTGAGCAGCGCGAGCAGCGGCTTGAGCCCGGCCTGAACCTGCTCGGGGGTCAGCTTGCCGTTCGCCTCGCCCGGGGTGAACCACGGGTAGGCGTTCCACGGCACTGTCCACTCCGGCCGCAGCCCGAGCTGGTACTGGAGGCCGAGCAGGCGCGTCGCGGCCGCGTCGTCGCCCGCCCACACGAAGCCGCGCGGGTTCGCCTCGCCCGTGTTGGAGAACAGGCTCACGATGCGGCACTCCTCGGCAGAGTGCATCGGGTCCACGTAGGGAACCTCGAACCCGGGACGCAGCTTCCGCAGGAAGTCGACGTGCTCGTTGACCGGCGCGATGGCCGGCGCAAACAGCGGATCCGTGAGCGGAGCGGCCGCGCGGACGACGGCGGCGATCGGCTCGGGTGCCTCGCTCGCCTCGGAGGGGTCCTCCTCGAGGGAGGGGGCATCGGGCTGCGGGGCCGAGGGCTGCATGGTCTCGGACTGC
>NZ_JBKZWT010000022.1:0-27488 GCF_047759905.1 Sinomonas sp. G460-2
GCGGCGCACCACACCGCGCGCGCGGCCTCAACGAAGCCCGCCGCCGCCTCCGCTGGGGTGAGTGACAGCGACTCCTCGCGACCGCGTGAGCCGGCCGTGAGCCAATTGTCGGCGCTCACGATCCGCACCGGCTGCCGCGCGGCACGTTCCCCGGCAAGCCCGAGTGAGGCGGTCTGGAATTCGACCGGTTCGTTGGCTCCAGCCACCAGGAGGGCGCGGCCGGGGATCCCGGCGGGGATGCGGGCCGCCGCGGGGGAGCCGATCGCGTCGCGCGATTCCGACTCTCCCGCGACGCGCAGGGCGATCACCGACCCGACGTTCGCGCGGATATCGGCGCTCACAGCCCCCTGAGGACGCTGAGTCGCCATCACGAGATGGAGTCCGAGGGAGCGGCCAATGCTCGCGATCCTGAGGAATTCAGTCAGGGCTTCGGGGTTCTCCTCGACCAGCATCCGGAATTCATCGATGACCAGCACAAGCCGCGCGAGCGGCTCGTGCCCGCCGCTCAGGCGCTGATCGCTCAGGTGCTGATCGCTCAGGTGCTGATCGCTTAGGCGCTGATAGTCGATAAGGTCTGCGCACCCGGCCTCGGCGAGAATCCGCTCGCGTCGTACCACCTCGGCGCGCAGCGAAATCAGCGTGCGGTCGATCTCCCCCGCGAGGTCGGAGACGAGTCCCACGCAGTGCGGAAGGCGTGCGAGTGGCTCCAGGCCCGATCCGCCCTTGAAGTCCACGAACAGGAACGTGATGCGGCGCGGCGAATACGAGGCGGCCGCGCTCGCAATCAGGGATCGCAACAGTTCGGACTTCCCCGAGCCCGTCGTGCCGGCGATCAGCAGGTGAGGACCGTCGGCCACAAGGTCAATCGTCAGAGTCCCCGCGTGCCCCAGGCCGAGCGCGACGGGGACCGAGGCCTCTGCCGCCAGGTCCGCGCGCGTCCATGCCTCGGCCAGATCTCCTTCGGCGAGGCCAACCACTGAATCGAGCGAACAGCGGCCCGGCAAGGTCCCGCCGTCGTCCGTTTCCCCGACAGCGCCGAGGTGCTGCGCCGCGGCAGCGAAGGCGCGGGCCGGGATGAGGTCGGCGATGAATTCAGTGTCCTCCCCGCGGGTCCGAAGCCGGGCTGGCGTCCGGCCGACGTCAATCTCGGCCGCGGCACGAACTTGGATGCCTGCGCCTTGAGTGGGCGCGGCGTCGATGACAGGGAGCCCGACCGCGAGGGCCGCCGTCACCACATCTCTCCCGACGGCCCGGGGCAGATTCGGGAGGAGCAGAAGGCAGCATCGCTCGCCCGCCCCGAACGCCTGCCGCGCGCGGGCGGGGTCGCCGCACTCTTCGTCCGAGAGGACCCGCACGCGCGGCAGAAACCGCGCGGTCAGCCGAAAGGATCGGGAACCGCCGGCCACGACAACCCTGAGCCCCGCCGCTACGGGCAGAGACGCCAGCTGGAGGAGAAGAAAGCTGGCGAGTCCCTCGACGGCGCGATGGGGACCCCTCACGGCGACGAGACCCTCGAGCGGCACGACGATGGGTGCCGAAGGATGCTCGGGGACCGGGGCGCCGTCGTCCGGGTCGACGACGACGTCCGCTCGCTGCCGTCCCGTGCCAACCCGCAGAACGACCGTCCCCTGGAGCGCGGGGGATTCCGGCGCGGCAGCGCCCTCTTGCGTGCAGATCTCGTAGGCGTCGGGGGCGGCCCGAAGCCTGCGCGCAAGGTCGTCGTCGACCGCTTGCGTGAGCGCCCTCCCGAACACCCGCCGAGCCTTTCTTCCCTCCACGAGGGGAAGCAGGGCCGCCGCCGCTGAGACTCCGGACAGTGCGAGGAACATCCACTGACCCGTGAACGCCGCGACGCCGACCCCGAGGACGAGCGGCACGACGGCCATGGCGAGGAGCGCCAGCCGCGGCCGCCCGCCCGCTGGGCGCGCGACTCGCAACGGATCGCCGTGAAGCCGGCCCGCACCGGCGTGCAGCCGGGCCCCTCCCGAGACTTCGAGGCTCCCCGTCGTCGAGCCGAATCTGATCCTCTGGCCCCGAGTGACCAGGGCCTCGCGGACACGGCGACCGTCCAGGGTCGTTCCGTTGCGACTTCCCGCGTCCACAAGGCGCACGGAGGACTCGCCGACGTCGAAGCGCGCGTGCTCCCGCGACAGCTCGGGGTCAGGCAACGCCATCACGTCGCGCCGGCCCTCCAGTCGGCGCACCGGCCCGTCGTCCAACTTGCCATCCAGCCCGCGGCCGTCCGGCCCGCGCCCCACGGTGTTCACGCCTCGTTCGAGCGCGAAGACGGATCCCGCGGCGGGACCGCTCCGCACCGCGAAGACCAGCGGGGCCCGAGGCGCATTCACTGGTCCCCGCGCACTCCCGGCCAAGAGCAGAGCTCCGCTTCGGAGGGGCGGCGACCCCACGGTGAGACCTGCGAGCGGGCGTCCCTCGACCTCGATCCGCGTCACTCCGAAGAGGCGAACGAGCTCGCTCGCGATGTCGGCGCCGCTCGTTCCGGGCTGAACCGTTGCGACCAGCTCGCGAACGGCGTGATCCCCGCACTCCGGCGCGACGAGAGTGAAATGAAGTTCCATGGCCCCCAACCTGTTCCTCAGCGAGAGGATAGGCGGTTCTTGATCGACCCCGCTGGCCCAGACGGCCCGATGTGGACAAATCAAAAGCTGGGAATTGGCCTACCGTTGTCCGATAGACTCGGCCGTCGGCGAGAGTGGGCTCGCCTGAGTCCGCCGACGTCGTGCAATTGACTCCGCGGAGCGTTGAAAAGGGGACCATATGAGGCACGGCCCGACGACGGCTCGCGTGGATGCCAGGGCAAGCCATTCGCCTCGGCGTGACATCCAGGGTCTGCGTGCGTTGGCCGTGGGTCTGGTCGTTGTCTACCATCTGCGGCCCGATTCCCTTCCGGGCGGGTTCATCGGCGTGGACGTCTTCTTTGTCGTCTCTGGCTTCCTGATTGTCGGGTCCCTCGCGAGGGAGGCGGCGAAGCGCAGCACCATCTCGATTCGGGCGTTCTATGCACGGCGAATACGCAGGCTCCTCCCGGCGTCGGCCGCCGTTCTCGTGGCCGTTTCCGTCGGGTCCGTGCTGCTGCTGCCCCAGAGCCGGTGGCAGTCGATCTCCTCCGACGCGTTCTTCTCTCTGCTTCAGGTGCAGAACTGGCACCAGGCGTTGTCGGCCGTTTCGTATGCAGGCGCGACGGAGGCGGTGTCACCGTTGCAGCATTTCTGGTCGCTCGCTGTGGAGGAACAGTTCTACCTCGTCATCCCGTTCTTCATCGTGATGCTTGTCGTCGCCGCTCGCCGGACTACGCGGAGGGCCGAGCGAGGTCCCGGCCCGGCACCTGAGCGCTCGCCGGGGCGGTACATCGTTCCGGCTCTGGTCCTGATTGCAGCGACGTCCTTTCTCTACAGCGTCTACCTGAGCAATGCCGAGCACACCATTGCGTACTTCGCTACCACGACGAGGGTGTGGGAGCTCGCCGTGGGCGGACTCGCGGCCCTGGTCCCTCCGATCGCGAAGCTTCCTGGGCGCGTCGCGTCGGGAATCACGTGGTTGGGATGTGCGGCTATCATCGTTCCCGCCTTCTTCCTGACCACCGACATGCCGTTCCCCGGCGCAGTCGCAGCCATCCCGGTCCTCGGCACTGCCGTGCTGCTGAGGGTCGGCCCCCTCAGTCTTTCCACGCCATGGTCCCCGTCCACCCTGCTGAGCGTCAGACCGATGGCCTTCATCGGGGACGTATCGTATTCGCTGTATCTGTGGCACTGGCCCGTCGTCGTCTTCGCGGTGGCCCTCCTCGGCCGAGCCCCCGGAATCCGTGAGGCCTTCGGGCTCGGAGCGCTGAGCCTCCTCCTCGCCGCTGCGTCCTACCGCTGGATTGAGCAGCCGTTCCGACGGCGCTCGCCCAGAAGGCCGGCCGAGAACTCCGCCTGGGTCGGATACCGGAGCGCCTTCGGCCTCGCGCTCGCGCTCGCGGCGTGCGTTGCCGTGACCGCGTGGGTGCCCTGGCAGGTGGTCGAAACCAAGCGGGCGCAGCTGTTGGTCGAGCTCTCCGACCGCGACTACCCCGGCGCCCAGACGTGGTCCACGCATCCCCGGGCAGCGCCCCTGGGCCTGCCCCTTCGTCCGGACCCCTCGGTGGCGATGCAGGACGTGCCGGCAACCAATGCCGGCGCCTGCGGGGTCTACGACCCAGCCACCGTGCCCGACACAGATTGCTGGTTCGGCTCGCCGGCGGCACCGGGCGTGCCGACGATTGAGGTCCTCGGCGATTCACACGCGGCTCAGTTCGTGGACCCGCTCATCGCGATCTCGCGGACCACTCCGCTGAGGATTCATGCGATGGTGAGGAACGGCTGCCCGTTCGCGCTCACGCCGCCGCGAACCACGACGACGGTGTACTCCAATTGCTCAAGCCAAAACGCCCAGACTGCGGCGAAGGTCATCGAGCAGAAGCCCGACCTTGTCCTGGTCGCGGGGATGCGCGAGTCCAGCTACCAGAAGGCGCTCGGCTGGTCATGGTCGCCGGATGCTTCGCTGGTCGACGGATACGCGCAGTCCCTTTCGGGCCTACGCGCCGCAGGGCTGCGCGTCGCCGTCATGGCCGACCTGCCGTATCCGCACGGCAACCCCGTGGAATGCGTGCAGAGGTATGGCCGCGGGGATGAATGTACGACGGCGGCCTCCGAGGCTTTCGAGGGCGGGAAGGATCCGCTCGTGGCGGCCGCGCGGCAGGTGCCCGGCGTTGACGTCGTCGACCTCTCGCGGCTCTTCTGCCGCGATGGCGCGTGCCCCGCCGTCGTCGGCAACGTCCTCGTCTACCGCGACAATCACATGACGAACACGTTCGCGAAGACGCTCGCCCCTGATCTGGCCGTCGCCTTGGGCCTGAGCCCCTGAGCTCACGCTGATTCAGGGATCGCGGGACCCCTCGGGTAGCCTAGGTGCTGACACTCCAAGGCCGCGATTGGGCGGGCCGACGTATCTATCAGGAGAATTTGTGGACGCTGATCTCGTCGTCGTCGGATCCGGCTTCTTCGGCCTCACGGTGGCCGAACGGGCTGCCAAGGAGCTCGGACTCAAAGTCACGGTGATCGACCGTCGCCATCACATCGGCGGCAATGCCTACAGCGAGGACGATGCCCAGACGGGCATTGAGGTGCACCGGTACGGCGCTCATCTCTTCCACACGTCGAACGAGCGCGTGTGGGACTACGTGAACCAGTTCACGACCTTCACGAACTACGTGCACCGCGTCTACGGCGTGCACAAGGGCGAGGTCTTCCCGCTGCCGATCAACCTCGGCACCATCAACCAGTTCTTCCGCGCCAACTACACGCCGCAGGAGGCGCGGGCGCTCATCGCGGAGCAGGCCGGCGAGCTCGCGGGCACCGACCCGCAGAACCTGAACGACAAGGGCATCCAGCTCATTGGGCGCCCGCTATACGAAGCGTTCATCAAGCACTACACGGGCAAGCAGTGGCAGACCGATCCGACGGATCTGCCCGCCGGAATCATCTCGCGGCTCCCCGTCCGCTATACCTACGACAACCGTTACTTCAACGACACGTACGAGGGTCTCCCAACCAACGGCTACACGGCGTGGATCGAGCGGATGGCCGACCACCCGAACATCACGGTGCAGCTCAATACGGACTTCTTTGACGAGTCGCAGCCGATCAACAAGAGCAACGTGGTCGGGAACGTGCCGGTCGTTTACACGGGCCCCGTGGACCGCTATTTCGACTACGCCGAGGGCGACCTCTCGTGGCGCACCATCGACTTCGAGGAGGAGGTGCTCGAGGTGGGTGACTTCCAGGGCACGTCGGTGGTCAACTACAACGACGACAACGTCCCGTGGACGCGCATCATCGAGCCGCGCCACTTCCACCCGGAGCGCAACTACCAGACCGACAAGACGGTCATCATGCGCGAGTTCTCGCGCTTCGCGGAGAAGGGCGACGAGCCCTATTACCCGATCAACACCGAGGTCGACCGCGCGAAGCTCCTGGCCTATCGCGACCTCGCCAGGGCCGAGCGGTCCGTCCTCTTCGGTGGGCGCCTTGGCACGTACAAGTACCTGGACATGCACATGGCCATCGGTTCGGCCCTGAGCGCGTTCGACAACAAGATCGAGCCGCACTTCGCCAAGGGCGAGGCGTTGGTTAGTGGAGGAGTGGACGCATGACGGTTCTCGAAGCATCGGAGTCGATCGGCGAAGAGGAGTCCGAGATGGAATGGCAGACCCTTCAGCGCGTCATTCTTCCGCCCCAGGCACAGATGGACACCGTGCCCCTGTATGTCGACATGGGTGCCGCCGCCGGCGTCCAGCTGCCGACGATGGGCGACCAGGACAAGCGCGATGCCAAGCCGCGCACCATCAACAGTGTGACGCGTGAGGCCCACGCCGAGGACTTCCTCTCACGCTCCTCGATGAGCGTCCGCCCCGGCGAGCGGGTTTCCTTCGGAACGTACTTCAACGCGTTCCCCGCGAGCTACTGGCGGCGCTGGACCACGGTCGACTCCGTCCGGTTGACCGTGACCACGACCGGCACAGGCGCGATTATCGTCTACAAGTCCAACTCGCGCGGATCGCTCCAGCGTGTCGACGCGCAGCGCGTCGAGGGCCAGACCACGACCGATTTTGACCTGACGCTCAAGCCGTTTGGCGACGGCGGCTGGTATTGGTTCGACGTCGTCGCCGGCGCTGAGCCGGTCATCGTCCGCGGCGCCGAATGGCAGGCGCCCGGCCCGGCCCCGCGTCGTGGGGCAGTGACGCTTCAGATCACGACCCTCAACAAGACAGACTTCTGCCTCAACAACCTGCGCCTCCTCGCCGAGGACCCGGAGGCGCTCGAGGCGCTCCAGGAGATCCTCATCGTCGATCAGGGCACGCAGAAGGTCTCGGAGGCGGATGGCTTCGACGAGGTCAAGACGCAGCTCGGCGGCCGGCTTCGGGTCATCGAGCAGAGCAATCTGGGCGGATCGGGAGGATTCTCACGGGGCATGTACGAGGCCGTGGCCAACGGCAGCGACTACGCGCTCCTCATGGACGACGACATCGTCGTGGAGACCGAGAGCATCCTCCGACTCGTCACGTTCGCGGATCGCTGCAAGACGCCGACCCTCGTGGGCGGCCACATGTTCGACCTCTACAACCGGACCGTGCTCCACACCTTCGGTGAGATTGTGAACCCGTACCGCATCCAGCCGGCTCTGCCGAGCGAGGACGCGGAACTCGGTCACGACTTCATGGTCTCCAACCTTCGGCAGACCCCATGGCTTCACCGGCGCACCGACGTCGACTACAACGGCTGGTGGATGTGCCTCATCCCGACGTCGGTCATCCGTGAGATCGGGCTGGCGCTGCCGATCTTCATCAAGTGGGACGACGCCGAGTACGGCCTCCGCGCCAAGGAGCGGGGCTTCCCCACGGTCTCCATGCCCGGTGCCGCGGTGTGGCACGTCTCGTGGATCGACAAGGACGATCTCGTGGGGTGGCAGGCCTACTTCCACACTCGGAACCGTGCGATCACTGCCCTCCTGCACAGCCCGTACGAGCTCGGCGGTCGGGTGATCCGCGAACTCCAGCAGGACGACTTCAAGCACCTCGTCTCGATGCAGTACGCGACCGTCGAGGGGCGGACGTGGGCCGTTCAGGACCTCCTCAAGGGACCCGAAGCCCTGCCCGAGCTTCTGAGCACGCGGCTTCCCGAGATCCGCAAGATGCTCTCGGAGCACTCCGACTCGACGTTCCAGCCGGACCCCGACGCCTTCCCGGCTCCGCGCATGGCCAAGCCGCCGCGTCACGGTCAGGGCTTCAGCCGGCCGAGCGCAGCGCTGCTCGTCCCGTGGGCCGTCAAGACGGTGATCCGGCAGCTCATTCAGCCCGTGGTCGAGTCGAGCAAGGAGCGTCCGCAGGCAAACGTGCCGCACATCGACAACAAGTGGTGGCGCATGTCGCAGTACGACTCGGCGGTCGTCTCCAACGCCGAAGGCACGGGCGCGTCCTGGTACCAGCGCGATCCGCAGGTTCTGCGGCGCATGCTCGCCGAGAGCGCTCGTCTTCACGCCGATCTGCTTGCGCGCTGGCGTCCGCTGAGCCTGCGCTACAAGGCCGCCCTCGACGGGCTGACCTCGATTGAGTCGTGGAAGAAGACCTTCGACGAACACACGGTGAGCGATTCTCGGTGAGCAGCACGGACGAACTGGCCAGGCCCGGCGTCGGCTCGGGCTTGGCCGACACCTTTCGAGCGAGGTTCCTTCTCAAGCTTCTGGTCCGCAAGGAGCTGAAGGTCCGCTATCGAGGCTCCGTCCTCGGCCTCCTGTGGAGCTACGTCAAACCGGGCGTCCAGTTCATCGTGTTCTACCTCGCGCTGGGGGTCTTCCTCGGCCTCAACAAGGGCACGGAGAACTACGCCGTCTACCTGTTCTCGGGCATCATCCTGATCAACTTCTTCACCGAGGCCCTCGGTAACGCCGCGCGGTCGATCGTGGGCAACGGGAGCCTGATCAAGAAGATCTATCTTCCTCGGGAACTGTTCCCGGTGGCGTCGGTGTGGGTTTCAGGCGTGCATTTCTTCCCGCAGCTCGTGGTCCTCATCGTCGCGTGCGTCTTCTCGGGCTGGCACCCGTCCGTGCTTCACATTGCTGCGGCGCTCGCTGGGTTCATCGTCGTGGCTTTGCTGGCGACGGGCCTCGGCCTGTTCTTCGGGGCTGTCAATGTGTACTTCCGAGACTTCGAGAACATCGTCGACCTCCTGCTCATGATCGTCACGTGGGCGTCGCCCGTCCTCTATGTCTGGACGATGGTGCGAGGCACGCTCGGCGCCGGATTCTTCGCGGTCTACCAGGCGAATCCGATCACGATTGCGGTCGAGATCTTCCACTACGCCTTCTGGTACCCGACGACGTCTGGCACGGCTGAGTTGCCGCCGAATCTCCTTGCCCTGTGGCTTCCGGTCGGCCTCGTCGTGTCCGTTGTGGTGGTCGTGATCGGCCAGTTCACCTTCCGGCGGCTCGAGGGCCGCTTCGCCCAGGAGCTCTGACGTGGCCACCGCGATTGACGTCCAAAACATCAGCAAGCAGTTCGTGCTCCGTCACACCCGCTCGCTCAAGGAAGCGCTGGTCTGGCTCCTCAAGGGGCGCAAGGGCGATCTGAGCCACAAGTTCTTTGCCCTCGACAACGTCTCATTGGTTGTCGAGCAGGGCGAGACCGTCGCCCTCCTCGGTTTCAACGGATCTGGGAAGTCGACGCTCCTCAAGCACATCTCGGGCGTCATGCTGCCCGACTCGGGAAGCGTCCTGACGCGGGGTCGGGTGGCCGGCCTCATCGAGGTAGGAGCGGGATTCCACCACGACTTGACGGGTCGCGACAACGTGTACCTCAACGGCGCCATCCTCGGCATGAGCGAGGAGCAGATCAACGAGCGCTTCGATTCGATCGTGGAATTCTCCGAGATCGGGGAGTTCATCGACACCGAGGTCAAGTTCTATTCGTCTGGCATGTATCTCCGCTTGGCTTTCTCCGTCGCGGTGCACACGGATCCCGAGGTCTTCCTCGTGGACGAGATCCTCGCCGTCGGCGACGAGCCCTTCCAGCGCAAGTGCATTGCCAAGATCAAGGAGCTCGCGGCCGAGGGCAAGACGCTCGTCGTCGTGAGCCACGACCTCGAACTGGTCAAGCAGGTGTGCGATCGGGGGATCTTGCTTCGTCAGGGAAAGGTCCAGTTCGACGGAAAGATCGACGGTGCCGTCGAGGCGATGCGCAGCACCGCTTTGTAGGCTGCAGACAATCGGGGCCCGCGGGCCCGAAAGCTAGGTTAAGAAGGGGTTTTCGTTGAGCTGGTGGTCAATCACTCCCGCCGTCATGGCGTCCCTCGCCGTGATGTTCGTCCCGGGATTGATCGTTGGGGTGGCCGCACGGCTCAGGCCCTTCCAGCTGGCGGCATTCGCGGCGCCGATCTCTGTGTCTGTGGTGTCGCTGGCTGCAATCGTTGCGCCCTGGCTTGGCCTCACATGGTCGGGTATACCTGTAGCGCTGGGGACCCTCGTGGCAGCGCTGGTTTGCGGTCTCGTGGCGTGGCGAACCCGTCGGGGGAACCAGGCTTCCAGACCGGACTGGCGTCAGTCGGGCAAGGTACTTTCCGGCGTCGCAGCGCTTGCCGTCGCGGCGGTGCTCATAGGACGTCGTCTGATGTACGTGTTCGGCACTCCGGATTCTCTGTCCCAGACGTTTGACAACATCTTCCATCTCAATGCCGTCCGCTACATCCTGGACACCGGCAACGCCTCGTCGATGTTCGTCTCGACGCTCACAGGCGGCGGGTTCTATCCCGCCGCGTGGCACGACATCGTGGCGCTCGTAGCCGGTCCTGGGATTGAGATCACGGTTGCGACGAACGTCGTCAACCTCGTGATCGGAAGCGTCGTGTGGCCCCTGTCCATGATGGCCCTGACCCGGGCCCTCGTCGGGGAACGGCCCGCTGCCCTGTGGCTCGCCGCCGTCTTCTCAACGGGTTTCGGCGCCTTCCCCATCCTCCTGCTCGATTTCGGCGTCCTTTTCCCGAACTTCCTTGGCACGGCGCTGCTTCCCGCCATCGTCGCCCTCCTCGTGCGGGCACTGGGGATCGGCGCCGAAGCGCAACCTGGTCGACTTATGACCGCGCTCCTGCTGCTCATGAGTGTGCCCGGGCTCGCCTTGGCTCACCCCAACAGCCTCATGACGCTTCTTGCGGTCGCGCTGCCGCTCCTTCTCATGGTGTGGGCCGGATGGGTGCGCCGGAGGGGCTTCGCCAGCGGAAGGATCCTGCCGATTGGGGTACTCGTCGGTGGCCTCTTCGTGGCCGCCGCAGCGTGGGCCCTGATCAGGCCGCCGTCGTCCGCAGCGACGTGGGCACCGGTCGAGACAGTGGGACAGGCGGTCGGCGAGCTCCTGGCCCTCTCCGGGATCGGAAGGCCCCCCACGTGGCTGCCCGCGATCTTGGCCCTCGTGGGGATCGCGTGGGCGGTGCGGCCGGCCGGCCGCAGGTGGTTTCTCGGCGTGTACGCGGTCATTGGGCTGCTGTTCGTCGTCGTGGCGGGCATGCCGTTCGGCAAGCTCAGGACGGCCCTGACCGGCGTGTACTACAACGACCCTCCGCGGTTGGCCGCACTGCTCCCGGTCATCGGCATTCCTCTGGCAGTTGCTGGCGGCCTGTGGGTCTGGGATCGCGGGGTGCTCCTGGTCGGCAGGTACTGGGGTCGGGGTCGTCCGGAGGCGACGAGGATCCTGCTCCCTGCGGCCGCGGTGGTCGCGATTGCCCTGTCCGCGGTGGCGATCCAGACCAGTTCTATTCGCGACGCCGCGAACGCTGCCGCCGGTTCCTATCGCATTACGCCTTCAGCCCCGCTCATTTCCACGGACGAGATGGCTCTCCTCGAGCGCCTGGACTCCGAGACCCCCGCTGATGCCGTCCTCGTGGGCAATCCGTGGAACGGGAGTTCCCTCGCGTATGCCATCGCGGACCGCCGAACGGCTCAGGCCCACATCCTCAGTGAGGTGCCGCCGGGCCTCCCGACGATTTATGACCATCTGAACGATGCCAAGAACGATCCCGCGGTGTGCCAGGCCGTGAAGAGCCTTCACATCACGTACGTCCTGGATTTCGGTCACCACGAAGTCCACGGAGGCGACCACGGCGTGAAGGGCCTCGACAACCTGACCCAGTCGGGGATCGCGCAGATTGTTGATCAGCAAGGGACGGCCAAACTGCTCCGCATCACGGCGTGCGGCAACCAAGGGTAGGTGGAGATGAAGATTGCGCTGACCGGCGCTCAGGGCTTCCTCGGGTGGCACACCCGAGTCCTCGCGCACAGCCTCGGGCACAGCGTCGAGCCGATCCGGCTCGGACCCGGCTTCGACGAGGCGGCCGCCCGTTCGGCCCTCGAGGGCGCCGACCTGCTCGTGCACCTCGCGGGGGTGAACCGCGGAACAGACGACGAGGTGCACGAGGGCAACCGCGTCGCGGCACGCCAGATTTCAGCCGCGCTGGCCTCGGTCGACTCTCCGCCTCCACGCGTTGCGTTCTCGAACTCGGTTCAGGCCGGCAACGGGAGCGTCTACGGGGGCGCGAAGGAGGCCGCCGGCGAGATCCTGGCCGAGCAGGCCCGCGCCATCGGCGCGGCGTACACCAATGCGCACCTTCCGAATATCTTCGGCGAGCATGGGCGCCCGCGGTACAACTCCGTCGTGGCGACGTTCAGCGACCTCGTCGCCCAAGGTCTCGCCCCCGAGATCCATCAGGACAAGGAGCTCGGGTTCCTGCACGCCCAGCGGGCGGCGGAGGTCTTGCTCGGCGAGCTCCCGGTGGATCGCATGGCTGACCACGTGCGCACGATGTCCGTGAGCGGCGTCGCCGAGAAGCTCCAGGAACTCGCCAAGGTCTATCAGGACGGCACCGTCCCTGACATCGTCGACGCCTTCGATCGCGATCTCTTCAACACCTACCGGTCGTTTCTCGTGGGGGATATGCTTCCCATCCGGCTGACGCGCCATGCGGATTCACGCGGCTCCTTCTTTGAGGTCGTGAGGAGCCGGGGCGGGGAGGGGCAGTCCTCCTTCTCGACGACCGTGTCTGGGATCACCCGCGGCCAGCACTACCACCGACGTAAGATCGAGCGGTTCACGGTGCTCAGCGGCAGCGCAGAGATCGCCATGCGTCGGATGTTCGACGACAAGGTGTATACCTACACGGTCGACGGCGACCACCCGGTCTCGATCGACATGCCGACCATGTGGACGCACAAGATCACGAATACTGGTTCCGACGCCCTGTACACGATGTTCTGGATCAACGAAATCTACGACCCTGCCTCACCCGACACCATCCCGGAGGAAGTATGAGCGCGCCTGGCGGCAAGCTGAAAGTCATGACGGTTGTTGGCACGCGACCGGAGATCATCCGACTCGCCGCGGTCATCAAGCGCCTCGACGCGTCCACTGATCACGTCCTGGTTCACACCGGCCAGAACTACGATTACGAGCTGAACGAGGTCTTCTTCGAGGACCTCGGACTCCGGCGCCCCGATCACTTCCTGGAGGCGGACACCAGCTCGTTGGGAGCGGTCCTCGGATCGATCCTCAGCCGAGTCGAGCGGGTCATTCTCGCCGAGCGGCCCGACGCGATGGTGGTGCTGGGCGACACGAACAGCTGCATCTCGGCCCTGATGGCCAAGCGCCTCAGGGTTCCGGTCTACCACCTCGAGGCCGGCAACCGCTGCTTCGACGAGAACGTCCCCGAGGAGACCAACCGCCGTCTCGTGGATCACGTCTCAGACTACAACCTCGTCTACACGGAGCACGCCCGCCGCAATCTGCTCGGCGAAGGCATCCACCCTTCGCGCATCCTCCTCACGGGGTCGCCGATGAAGGAGGTGCTCGCCGGGAACGTGAAGGGTATCGCGGAGTCGGACGTTCTCGAGCGGCAGGGCCTCCGCAGTGGAGAGTACTTCTTGGTCAGCGTCCACCGCGAAGAGAACGTGGACAGCTCCGAGCGCCTCGCCGAGATCCTCGCGGCCCTTCAGTCCCTTGTTGAGATGCATGGCATTCCGGTCTTGGTCTCGACCCATCCGAGGACGCGGAAGCGTCTCGAGGCGCAGCCCGACAGCCTCAAGGCTGGGCTCGTGTTCCATCCGCCGTTTGGCTTCAACGACTACGTGCGGCTCCAGCAGGAGGCGCGTTGCGTCCTCTCCGACAGCGGCACGATCAGCGAGGAGTCCTCGCTTCTCGGCTTCCCCGCGATCACGCTGAGGGATGCCATCGAGCGTCCTGAGTCGCTCGACACGGCAGCGATCATCACCGCGGGTGTCAGCGCCGACACGATTGTCGACGCGGTCGACATCGTGCTGAGCCAGTACAAGGCCGATGGGCGCCCGACGATTCCGCAGGACTACCAGATCGACGACACCTCGCGCCGAACCGTCAACTTCATTCGTTCGACGGCGAAGACCCACCACCGGCGGGCCGGAATCTTCATGCAGGGCGTCAGCTGACCCAACTCATGCAGAAGGCTCCGGGCAAAGCCCGGAGCCTTCTGCATATGCGTGCGCGTGCCTAGGCGTCTGTCGACTCTTCGACCGCCTGGAGCCGCCGTTCGACTCGTTCCACGGAGTTCCTGAGGATCGCGACCTCCTCGGCAAGCGTCCGGTTCTCGTCCTCGACAACCGAAAGCTCCCACGAGAGGTGGAGGCACACCCCAAGCAAGAGGATGATGCACAGGGCAAAGAGGAGGTTCGACGCCACCTGGACGCCGAGGATCCCGCTGACCCAGGACAGCAGTCCCGGGAAGCCCGCCAGGATCAGGGCGCACGCGCCGATGATGAGCCAGAGGGCCGCGTACTTTTCTCGGAACACCTTGCGTCGGAGAAGTTCGAGCACCACTCCCAGAATGATGAGCGCAAAGATGAACGCTGCGAAGTTGTTTCCCATCAAGCTCCCGCCTGGCCGATGTTGACTGTGGAACGTTTTCTCGTGAGTGCGAAGACAAGGGCCAGGACCGCCCGCAGCAGATACACTGCAGACTTCCAGGGATTATGGCTCGGCTGCCCGCCCTGTCGGGGCCGCATTTCGACCGGGACCTGAACTACCTTGCACCCCGAGCGGATTGCCACGACGAGCGAGTCAAGCGTGTCGCCGAGGTATTCGGCGGGGTAGTGGTCCAGATACTGGGCAACGGCCCGCCGGTTTCCGGCCCTGAAGCCGGACGTGACATCAGTCAACTTCACCTTGGCGATGCGCGAGACGACGAAGGCGAGAAACACCATGGCCCACCGCCGCGGGCCCGTCGCCCTGTAGTTGCCGCGCTCCGCAAAGCGGGCTCCGATCGAGATGTCCGCGTGGTCGAGACCCGCGATGACCGACTTGATGTCATCGGCGTTGTGCTGACCGTCTGCGTCGACCTGAATGACGGCGTCGTATCCATGGCGCTGCGCAAACTTGAAGCCTGCCCTCATGGCCCCGCCGACGCCCATGTTGAACGGAAGCCGCAGAACCTCGGCCCCCGCTCGCGATGCCTCGCGCGCCGTCGCGTCCGCTGAGCCGTCGTCGACAACGAGGACATCGAGTCCTTCGGGCTGGGCCAGCACTTCCGAAACCGTCGTCCCGACCGTAGCTTCTTCATTCCACGCGGGTATGATCACAAGGACGCGGCGATGCAGGGCAGTGGGCATAGCTGTGATTCTACCCGGAGCGGGCATAGGCCCCCGCACGCGTGGGCTTCGCGGCCGTGCCCTCAGGGCGCCACGGGTCAGGCTCCAAGGTGGGTGGCTGATATCATCGAACGGGCTCCGCCGGACGCACCCGGCCTGTTTCGATTGAGGAGACGCGTTGTTCAAGGATAAGACTCTGCTGATAACGGGCGGAACCGGCTCATTTGGAAATACGGTCCTAAAGCACTTCTTGCACACGGATATCGGCGAAATCCGAATCTTCTCGCGCGACGAGAAGAAGCAGGATGATATGCGCAAGGCCTTCAACAATGAGAAGCTGAAGTTCTACATCGGTGACGTCCGCAATCTGGAGTCCGTCCGCGAGGCGGTTCGCGGGGTCGATTTCATCTTCCATGCCGCCGCGCTCAAGCAGGTTCCGTCGTGTGAGTTCTTCCCCATGGAAGCCGTTCGGACGAACGTCCTCGGAACGGACAACGTGCTGACGGCCGCGATCGACGAGGGCGTCAGCCGGATCGTGTGCCTCTCGACGGACAAGGCTGCGTACCCCATCAACGCTATGGGTACGTCGAAAGCGATGATGGAGAAGGTCATCATCGCGAAGTCCCGCAACGTCGACCCGTCGAAGACGCTCATCGCGTGCACCCGCTACGGCAACGTCATGGCGTCGCGTGGCTCGGTCATTCCCCTCTTCGCCGAGCAGATCCGGGCCGGCAACCCGTTGACGGTTACCGACCCGAACATGACCCGCTTCCTCATGAACCTCGACGAGGCCGTTGAGCTCGTTCTGTTCGCGTTCGAGCACGCGAACCAAGGTGACCTCTTCGTCCAGAAGGCGGATGCGTCCACGGTGGGGGACCTGGCCCTGGCCATGAAGAAGCTCTTCCAGTCCGACGTCGAGGTGCAGGTTATCGGGACGCGTCACGGCGAGAAGGCGCACGAAACCCTTCTCACCCGCGAGGAACGCATCAAGGCCGAGGATCTTGGCGGCTACTTCCGCGTGCCCGCCGACGTCCGCGATCTGAACTACGGCAAGTTCGTGGAACGAGGTGAGCTCGTCTCGGAGAGCACCGAGGAGTACACGTCGCACAACACACGGCAGCTGACGGTCGACGAGGTCGTCGAGAAGGTCAAGACCACGGATTACATCCAGCAGTTGCTGGCCGGAGTGTAGGCGAGTGGCCTCAACGCCTCGAGTCCTGGTCGTCGGGCAGCATTTTTGGCCCGAAGGCTTCAGAATCAACGACATCTGCGACTACTTCGTAGAACAGGGCATGCGCGTCGAGGTCCTCTGCGGGCTTCCGAACTACCCGAAGGGGGAGTTCTTTCCCGGGTACTCGCTTCGCGGGCCGTATAAGCAGGAGCACCGCGGCATCAGGATCCACCGCGCGCCGGAGATCAAGCGTGGGAACAACTCGAACCTCAGGATCTTCCTGAACTACATGTCGTTCCCGGTCACGAGCCTGCTCCACCTGCCGCGCCTGCTGTTCCGCCGCTTCGACCGGATCTTCATCTACCAGCTCTCCCCGGTGATGATGGCCTGGGCCGGGATCGCGCTGGGACGCCTGACCCGCACCACGACGGTCATGTACGTCTTGGACCTTTGGCCAGAGAACCTCTTCTCGGTGCTGGACGTGAAGACTCCATGGCTGCGGAAGCTCGCGACGCGCGTGTCGCACTGGCACTACCGCAGGGTGGACAAGATCGTTGTCCTGTCGGAGCTCATGCGCGACCGGCTCGCGGAGATCACCGGCAAGCCGAAGGACGAGATCGAGGTCGTCCCGCAAGCCGCCGAGAAGTTCTATGAGGAGACCGTCCTCTCTCCGGAGCTCGAGGAGAGCCTCGGCGGCAAGTTCACCGCTGTCTTCACCGGCAATATCAGCCCGGCCCAGTCATTTGGCACGATCATCGATGCGGCGGAGCAGCTCGAGGCCGAGGGCCTGGACATCACGTGGCTGATCGTCGGCGACGGCATGAGCCGATCCGAGGTCGAGGAGCAGGTCAGGGCGCGGGGCCTCGAGCACGTGTTCCGCTTCGAGGGCTACCATCCCGCGACCGAGATGCCGAAGTATTTCGGGAGCGCCGCGGTCCTGATCGGCTGCCTCGTGAAGAGCGATCTCCTCGAGGCGACGGTTCCGGCCAAGGTGCTTTCCTACGTAGCCGGCGGGCGCCCGATGGTGCTCGCGATGGACGGCGAGGTCAAGCATCTCGTCGAGGATGAGGCCCGGTGCGGCTTTGTCGGCCCGGCCGGCGACTCCGCGGCATTCGCGGCGAACCTGCGAGCCGTCTACGAGCTGTCCGAAGCGGACCGGCAGGCCATGGGGGAGCGGGCCCGGGAGTACCACTTCGAGCACCTGGAACGGAACAAGGTTCTGGCCCGGCTCAGCCGGTTCATGCTGGGCGGCTGATTTTAGTCCAGCGACCGGAGAGACCGAGACCGTGCTCGACGCCGCTAGCTCTTCCGGCGCCGGGGGCCCAGGCTCAGCGCGTGGATGGCGGCGCCGCACAGCGGCCCCAACGTCAGGCTGAGGACCGTGCGGACATCCGGTCCGAGGGGGAGCAATAGCACGCCGATGCAGACGATGGTGGCGACGAGCCATCCACGCGAGAAGGCCGCGTGGTGGCCCAGCGAGATGACGACGGTGCCGAGAAGCGTCAGAATCGCCATGAGGACCGCGGCGAGGGTCAGGGCCGAGACGACCCACGGCGAGACGACGTAGGCGGAGCCGAAGAGCAGCATGATGGGCGGCCCGACGAACCACGCGAGCACCGTCCCGACGGCACCGATGAGGGAAACCCACAGGAGCGGCTTGCTGAGCGCGCGCCATCCGGAGTCGGGGTTGCGCACGACGTGAGCGATGGCGACTCCCTGAAACGCCTGCAGCGGAATCATGATCGGGGCTCTCGTGAGCGAGACAGCGAGCAGGAGCGGCGCAGTCAGCGCATAGTCTTGGGCCGACGTCGTCAGTTTGAGCAGGATCGGGAAGCCCACGACGAGCGCCGATGAGGACGCCGCCGAAAGCAGCGTGTGGCCGATGTTGGCGAGGAGAGCCGGGAGCGTGAGTGACGTGCGCATCCGGAGGGCGCTGCGGGCGCGTCGGGACGCCGCAAGAAGTGAAATCCAGGCCAGGAGCGAGGTCAGGCACGCGGCCTCGACCCCGCCCAAGGCCGCGCCGATGGCACCTGCGACGGCCACGCCGACAAGGCGCAGCGTCGCTTCGAGTGAGACGAGCTGGCCGAAGCGGTCCCATTGTCTCAGTCCTTGGAGGACCCCTGAGAGAGCCGAATGCAACGGGAAGACGAGCGCGGTGACTGTCAGACAGCCGACGGCGACCCACCCGTCCTTCCTGAAGACCACGGTGCCGAGGACGGGACTGAGGGCGAGGAGGATCACCGCCGAAGCTGCGCCGACGATCATCGCCGCAGAGCTGATTCGCGCCCCCGAACGCCTGACTGCGTCGCGGCTGACCGCGCTGACCGCGCGCGTGGCCTCGGTCTGGACGCCGCCGAGGAGGCCGTTGATGAAGAACAGGCCAGCCCAGAATGAGAGGAACTCGGCGTTGTCAGCCGGAGTCAGGACATGGCTCGCAATGAACATGATGACAACGCCGGCCACCGCGGCGACGCCCGAGGATACGCCGACCCACGCCGCCCCGCGCGGAGTAGAGTCGATTCCCTCGCCGTACGGTTCAAGCTCTTCTCTCGCGCTACCGGCTTTCAAGAATCCCTCTGATCACAGGTTGAGGCCTTGGTCGCCGTGCTCTTGCAGCCAGGCGAGATCGTGTTCGACCATCTTCCGCGCAACGTCTTCGAAGGAGGTGCTGGCCTTCCAGCCCAGCACACGGGCGATCTTGCTCGCATCGCCGCGCATGGTAGGCGCGTCGGCGGCTCGAGAGAATCTTGCGTCGATGCGCAGGTAGCGATCGATCTCGCCGAGGCCCGCCGAGGCAAACGCGGCCTCGGCGAATTCGCGGACGGAATGCGCAACGCCGGTCGCAATGACGAAGTCGTCCGGCTCTTCGGCACCAGCGATCGCTATCATCGCCTCGACGTAGTCGGGCGCCCAGCCGAAGTCGCGCTGGGCGTTGAGGTTTCCCAGTACCAGTTCAGTGCGAAGACCAAGCTTGATCGCCGCTGCGCCGAGGGTGATCTTGCGTGTGACGAACGACGGCGGGCGGCGCACCGATTCATGGTTGAAGAGGATTCCCGCCGAGGCTGCGAGGCCCTGCGAACGGAAAACGGCGACGGCAGCGTGCGCCATCGACTTGGCGACCCCGTAGGGGCTGATCGGGGCACGAGGAGTCGACTCGCTCTGTGGAGCCGACGCGGCACCGAAGATTTCGGCACTTGACGCCTGAAAGAAGCGCACGGCCTTGCCCTCCGAACGCTGCAGCTGGAGCGCGGCGTCCATAAGAGCGATAGGCGCCGCTCCCGTGACAAGCGCCGTGTCATAGGGCTCGTTCCAAGAGTATCCGACCGAGCTAATGCCGCCGAGGTTGTAGATGACGTCGGGGGCGGTCTCCCGCACTACCGCCGCGAGCCGGTCGGAGTTGGTGAGGTCTCCGACATGGATCGTGACGCCTTCGCCGGACCATGAATGGCCGGGACGAAGGAGGCCGTGGACGCTCCAACCGCGCTGCACCAGCGCTTCGGCGAGGTAGGATCCGTCCTGCCCAGAGATGCCCGTAACGAGGGCGACTCCCGGCGACCGTCCTTCGTTCCCGCGAGCCGTCATCGGGCCAGAGCGGATTGCTCCCGCAGGTCGGATTCGACCATCATGCCCACGAGCTCGTCGAATGAGACCTTCGGCTTCCATCCGAGGACGCGGCGAGCCTTCGAGGAATCGCCGATGAGCAGGTCGACTTCGGCGGGTCGCATGAATTGTGGATCCTGGCGGACGTAGGGTCGCCAGTCGGCGATGCCGGCCGCTCCGAAGGCCGCCCCGAGCAGATCCTCGATCGAGTGCGTCTCGCCCGTCGAGATGACGTAATCGTCGGCTTCGGGCTGCTGGAGCATGAGCCACATGGCCTCGACGTAGTCGCCAGCGAAGCCCCAGTCGCGCTTCGCGTCGAGGTTGCCGAGAACGAGCTCGTCCTGCAGGCCGAGCTTGATCCGGGCCACGGCCTGGGAGACCTTGCGGGTCACGAACTCGGGACCACGGCGCGGAGACTCGTGGTTGAAGAGGATGCCCGAGGACGCGTGCATGCCGTACGACTCGCGGTAGTTGATCGTCATGTAGTGGCCGTACACCTTGGCCACCCCGTAGGGCGAGCGCGGCCAAAGCAGGGTTTCCTCGCGCTGAGGAACTTCCTGGACCTTGCCGAACATCTCGGACGACGATGCCTGGTAGAAGCGCACCTTCGAGATGTCCTCCCCCGCATAGTGGCGGGTCGCCTCGAGCATGTTCAGCACACCCTTGCCGGTGACATCCGAGGTGACAGAGGCGTTCTCCCACGAGTAGGCGACGAAGGAGATCGCGCCCAGGTTGTAGACCTCGTCTGCGTTCGCAACGTCTAGGATCCGAACAAGCGATGAGACGTCCATGAGATCGCCCGTAAGGAGCTTGACCTCGGGCACGGTCTCGCGAACCAACTCGTACTTCGGATTGTTCTGGCCCCGGATCAGGCCGAAGACCTCGTACCCCTTGGACAGCAGGAGTTCTGAGAGGTACAGGCCGTCCTGGCCGGTAATGCCAGTGATGAGCGCACGAGGCATGGGGATCCTTACGAAGTGAGTAGATGCAGTGACACTATAGCGGGTTAGGCTGCGTCGACCCGGGCGGTGAAACGCGCCGCGAGTTAGCGGCCGGAAGCGAGGCGTCGATCACGTGC
This sequence comes from Sinomonas sp. G460-2, assembly GCF_047759905.1. NCBI lineage: Bacteria > Bacillati > Actinomycetota > Actinomycetes > Micrococcales > Micrococcaceae > Sinomonas > Sinomonas sp. G460-2. The sequence goes on from NZ_JBKZWT010000022.1 coordinate 21,042, forward strand.
GGCGGCCGCGTAGGCGTAGGCCTCCTCATGTGCTTCGGCGCATGCTTCCCAGGTGAACTTCTTGATCCGTTCCAGGCCAAGACCCTGCAGCTCGCTTGAGCGGTTGATCGCCGCCACGATCGCGTCGGCGATCGCCTCGGGGGAGTAAGGGTCGAAGAGGACGGCGGCGTCGCCCACGACCTCTGGGAGAGCGCCCGCAGTCGAGCTGGCCACCGGGCACCCCGACGCCATCGCTTCGAGCGGCGGCAGCCCGAAACCCTCGTACAGACTTGGGAAGACGGTGCAGGCAGCACGTCGATACAGCTCGCGGAGCTCCGCGAGCGGCACCTGCCCGCGGATCTTGACGTTGCTGGGCACGTTCTCGAGCGAGTCGAGACCCCCGCCGGTGAGAACGAGCGTGAGGTGAGGATGGGTCTTCTCCAGAAGCCGCATCGCATCGAAGAGTCGGGCGTGGTTCTTGTGCGCCCAGCCGCGCGCGGGGTAGAGGATGACGTCGTCCCGGTCGCCGAGGTTCGGGGTGTAATCGTCGGCCTCGACGGCTAGGTGCGCAGTAAAGATCCTGTCCGCGGGCACGCCCAGGTGATCGATGATCGTCTGCTTGGCGAAGTCGCTGATCGTCACGACCGCATCCGCCGTCCGTGCGGTCCGCTCGTAGAAGAGACGGCGGTAGAGCTTCTCTGCGGACGAGAAGAGATGGGGGAGATCTCGGTGCTGCACGTCGCAGAGCGTCTGGACCACGGCCATCTCCTTGGCCGGCTTCGGAAGGGCGACCGCGAACGGCACATGGAAGACGTCGGCGCCTTCCATGAGGCGGCGCAGCTTCGAACCGAACGCGAAGCCGCGGGCGAGCGTGGTGAGCTTTCCCGCCGTCGTGCCCTGACCGTCGATGCTCTCGCACACGACCTCGGGGACGGTCGTCGCGAAGCCCTCCGCCTGACGCCCGACGTACGCCGTCGCCTCGATGGCGGGTCGGGACGGCAGGCCGCGGAGCAGGCCCCGGGCGTACGTCTCCCCGCCGCCCATGGTTCCGGGGACGAGGGTGAGCATCGAGATCGCGACTTTGAGCCGGCTTTCGCGAGCAGGGTCAGGCACAGTCATTCGTCCAGCGTATCCGTTCGGCGTGGAGGCTCCGGAATCGGGCGTCAGTTGAAGACGATGTTCACCTGTCGAGTCCAGTTGCTGTTGGTCAGCTGCCACGTGCTGCCCCGGACGATGCCGACCGTCGCGCCGCCGACGCCGTCCCAGTCACCCGTGACGGGGGTGTCCGTGCCCAGGCCATACGCGAACGCGTTGTCGAGGGATTGGCCGTTGTTGCTCAGATAGAACCACCCGTTGCGCCAGACGCCGACACCGAAGTTTCGTCCGCCGGTCCAATTGCCGGTCAGCGGGGTGTCCCCGGGGTTGCCGAACGGGAAGGCATACTTCACCCCTGGATAGGGATCCAAGGAGTTGGTGAGGTACCACATCCCATTGCGGACGACGCCGATCGTCGTGACCCCTGTGCCGTCCCAGTCGCCCGTGATCGGAGTATCCGTCGGGAGACCGTACGCGATGACTCGGTCCACAGAGAGGGTCGAGATGGAGTTCGTGAGCTGCCAGACGCCGTTGCGCACGATGCCCGGCGTATCGATGCCGTCACCGTTCCAGTCGCCCACGACCGGTTTATCGGTCGCGTTTCCATACCAGAAGCAATAGGGTCCGGCTGTGGGACGTTGGAGACACCATTGCCCGCCCTGCGTCCAGCCCGCATAGGCCTTGCCGTCCCCCCACCATCGGCCGCTGATCGGTGTGGCCCCCGCAGGCATACCGATGCCGGGCCGGTCCCAGGCGTTGACCATCATGGACAGCTGGGTGCCGTTCCCGTTCCAGATGTTGCTATCGCCGTCGAACGGTCCGGTCGAGCTGTACTGCCAGAAGCTGAACTGGCCCCAGCTCGCCGGGAGGGTCCCGGGGGTGTTGGACGGATTGTTGGGGTCGGGGTACGACGCGATCCACAGCGGGTAGTCGCTGAACGAGGAGTCGTTGAGGAGGCACCCCTTCCACCAGTCGGTGGTCGTGTAGATGACGGGGTAGCGTCCGGTCAGAGCGTGAACCGTGTCGCCGAACTGGTGGATCCAGGACGAGAGCTGCGCCGCGTTCATGCTGTAGCAGACGTTGCCCGGGTTCCAGCCGAGATCTGTCCTTCCGACGTACGGGTTGTATTCGATGTCCAGGACGGGTGGAAGCGTGATGCCGTCCGCGGTCCACTTGCCGCCGTTGGCCACGAAGTAGCGGGCCTGCTCATCGCCCGCGGACCAGTTCGGCATGGCGAAGTGATAGGCGCCGCGGACCATTCCGACGCTCTGGGAGCCCTGAATCTGCTGCCAGAACGTCGGGCTCGTGTAGTAGTCGCCCTCGCTGGCCTTCACGTAGGCGAAGCGGGACCCCATGCTCCACTGGGCCTGCCAGTTGATGCTCGACTGGTACGCGCTCACGTCCTGTCCCGGGATCCCGTATCCGGGCTGCCAGGTGCTCCGGGCGGCAGGGACCAGGGACGACGCCGCCATCCCTCGACCGATCGCGTTCGAGCCCTGTTTCGCGGCCTGGACTCTTTGCGAATGCTGGCCCATCTCGGCGCCGCCGAACCCGACCGACTGCCGCATCGCGTCCTTCTGCTGCTGCGACTTGGGGCTCTGCGGCGTGGAGTCCACCGAGGGCGACTGCGAGGGAGACGGGGATGGCGACGGCGAACTCGGGGCCGCCGGGGTGGCAGACTGCCTCGGCGAAGGCGAGGCAGAAGGGGACACCGCGGGCGTCGGCTGACTTGGCGCAGCGGCCGACGGCGTCACAATCGCCATCGAGAGCAGCGAGGCTGACGCAAGAACTCCAAGCATTCGCCTTGCGCGGATTTGAGGCGTATGGGTCTGCATGGCCCTTCTCCGGCGGCAGCACGAGCTCCCCCGGCACTCGTCTGCTCGCTGTGTTAGATCATTGCGTGGCCCTTGCGGGCAGTACCGGCGGGGACGGTCGCGGCAAGCCTAACACGCGTGGGGCGCGTGTGAATAGAGTGATTAGTGGTGCTGAATTATCCTCAGGTTCTGGCTGGTGACTCATTCACCGACGACGACTCGAGCAGGCCCAGGAGGTACTGTCCGTAGCCGCTTTTCACGAGGCTGGTTGCGCGTGCGCGAAGTTCATCATCGCTGAGGAATCCCTGGCGCCAGGCGATTTCCTCCGGCGCGCCGATTTTGAGTCCCTGACGATTTTCGACCGTGCGGATGAAGTTCGAGGCGTCGTTGAGATCGTTGAACGTCCCTGTGTCAAGCCAGGCCGTGCCGCGCGGAAGCACCTCGACGCGGAGCAAGCCCGCCTCGAGGTAGGTCCGGTTGACATCGGTAATCTCGAGTTCGCCGCGTGGTGAGGGCTTGAGCGTCTTCGCGATGCCGACCACATTATTGTCGTAGAAATAGAGCCCGGGGACCGCGAAGTTGCTCCTTGGCCGATCGGGCTTTTCTTCGAGCGACACGGCCCGGTTACCCTCGTCGAATTCTACGACGCCGTAGGATCGGGGGTCCCTCACCCAGTAGCCGAATATGGAGGCGCCGACCAGATCGTGGTGCCTTCGCAGTTGTCGGCCAAGGCCGGGCCCGTAAAAGATGTTGTCGCCAAGGACGAGAGCGACGGTGTCATTCCCCACAAAGTCCTCGCCGAGGAGGAAAGCCTGGGCGAGGCCGTCGGGCGAGGGCTGCGCGACGTAGCTGATAGAGATCCCGAATTGGCTGCCATCGCCCAGCAGGCGCTGAAAATTGACGGCGTCGTTCGGAGTTGTGATGACGAGGATATCTTGAATCCCCGCCAGAATAAGTGTCGACAACGGATAGTAGATCATGGGCTTGTCGAAGACCGGAACGAGCTGCTTGCTGACGCCGAGGGTGATGGGGTGCAGTCGAGATCCCGTGCCCCCAGCCAGGATGATGCCTTTCATGGGCCCAATACTTCACGGTTAGTGGGCCGCGTCGCAAGGCGATAGATTCGCGCTATGCGACTCCTTGTCACCGGCGGCGCCGGGTTCATCGGCTCGAACTTCGTCCACTACGTGCTGAGTCACACGGAGCATCACGTCACCGTCCTTGACAAGCTCACGTACGCCGGAAATCTCGAGTCGCTCAAGGGGCTCCCGGGCCAGCGGTTCAGGTTCGTCAAGGGCGACATCGCGGACGCCGCCCTCGTGGACGAACTCGTCGGCGAGGCGGACGCCGTCGTTCATTACGCGGCGGAGAGCCACAACGACAACTCGCTGCACGATCCGCACCCGTTCCTCGATACCAACATCATCGGGACGTTCACGCTCATCGAGGCGGCCCGCAAGCATGGCGTCCGGTTCCATCACATCTCGACAGACGAGGTCTACGGCGACCTCGAGCTCGACGATCCTGCGCGCTTCACGGAACAGACACCGTACAACCCGTCGAGCCCGTACTCCTCGACGAAGGCAGGCTCCGATCTCCTGGTGCGGGCGTGGGTACGCTCCTTCGGGCTCCAGGCCACGATCAGCAACTGCTCGAACAACTATGGCCCCTACCAGCACGTCGAGAAGTTCATCCCGCGCCAGATTACGAACGTGCTCGACGGCGTGCGCCCCAAGCTCTACGGCAAGGGCGAGAATGTGCGCGACTGGATTCACGCCGACGACCACTCCTCGGCAGTCCTGACCATCCTCGAAAACGGCCGCATCGGGGAGACCTACCTGATTGGGGCCGATGGCGAGAAGGACAACAAGTCGGTCGTCGAGCTCATCCTCAAGACCATGGGCCTCGCCGCCGACGCCTACGACCACGTCGTGGACCGCCCGGGCCACGACATGCGCTACGCGATCGACTCGACGAAGCTGCGCACGGAGCTCGGCTGGAAGCCGCAGTTCCAGGACTTCGAGGCCGGCCTCGAGGCGACGGTTGAGTGGTATCGAGACAACGAGGCCTGGTGGCGCCCGCAGAAGGCACAGACCGAGGCGAAGTACAAGGAGCAGGGGCAGTGACCGAGTTCTCGAAACCGCTTGCGGCGCACGAGACTCCGATCCCCGGCGTCGTCCTCTATGACCTGCCCGTCCACGGCGACAATCGCGGCTGGTTCAAGGAGAACTGGCAGCGCGAGAAGATGCTCGCGGTGGGCCTGCCCGACTTCGGTCCGGTCCAGAACAACATCTCCTTCAACGAGAAGGCGGGCACGACGCGCGGCATCCACGCGGAGCCGTGGGACAAGTACGTGTCGGTCGCGACCGGACGGATCTTCGGCGCGTGGGTCGACCTGCGCGAGGGGCCAACGTTCGGCGCAGTGTTCACCGCGGAGCTCGACCCGTCGAAGGCCATCTTCATTCCGCGCGGCGTAGGCAATGCCTTCCAGACGCTTGAGGACGGCACCGCGTACACCTACCTCGTTAACGACCACTGGTCGGCGGACGCCCAGAGCCAGTACACCTTCCTCAACCTCGCGGACGAGACGGCGGCGATCGCATGGCCCATCCCGCTCGAGGAGGCCGAGCTGTCTGGCAAGGATCGTGCCCACCCGCGCCTCGCCGACGTCGTCCCGATGGCCCCCCGTAAGACGCTCGTCCTCGGTGCAGACGGGCAGCTGGGCAAGGCGCTGCGCAGGGCGTACGAGGGCGACGCGAGCGTCGAGTTCGCGGCGCGCGCGGAGTTCGACCTCACCGATCCGGCCTCGTTCGAGAATCGGAACTGGAAGAACTACTCCACGATCATCAACGCGGCGGCGTACACGGCCGTGGACAAGGCCGAGACGCCCGAGGGGCGGCGCGCGGCGTGGGCCGTCAACGTGACGGCGGTCGCGCGGCTCGCGCGGGTGGCGGTAGACCACGGACTCACTCTCGTCAGCGTCTCAAGCGACTACGTCTTCGACGGCTCCGCCGACGTCCACGACGAGGCAGAGGGATTCTCGCCCCTCGGGGTCTACGGCCAAACCAAGGCCGCGGGAGACGCCGTCGTCTCCGTGGTTCCGCGGCACTACATCGTCCGCACCTCGTGGGTCATCGGCGAGGGCGCGAACTTCGTGCGCACCATGGCGAGCCTCGCAGACCGAGGCGTCAAGCCGTCCGTGGTCGACGATCAGATCGGCCGGCTCTCGTTCACCGAGGACATCGCGGCGGGGATCAGGCATCTCCTCGACACAGCGGCACCCTATGGCGTGTACAACCTCACGAATGACGGCGACCCCCAGTCCTGGGCGGACATCGCCAAGAGCGTGTACACGCTTTCGGGCCACGACGCGAGCGACGTGAGCGGGGTGAGCACGGAGGACTACTTCCGTGGAAAGGACGCGGCGCCCCGGCCCTTGCGCAGCGCGCTCGACCTCGCGAAGCTGCGCGCCACGGGGTTCGCAGTCGAGGCGTGGGACCGCCGGCTGCAGGCCTACGTCGCGGGCGACGGCTGACCTGCAGCTGCCGGTACCCTGGGG
>NZ_JBKZWT010000220.1:0-6271 GCF_047759905.1 Sinomonas sp. G460-2
GCTCGCCGTCGTCAATGCGGCAGGTGCGCCGGTGTTCCCCGGAATGCCCGCCGCGAGCGGTGAGAGGCTCTTTGGCGGCGCTCCTTCCGGAGGCAACACGACGCTCGCCGTGGTCGCCACGAATGCCGCCCTCACGCCGGCGGAGTGCAAGCGGACGGCGACCGCCGCCCATGCAGGGCTCGCGCGGGCGCTCAACCCGAGCCACACGCTCGTGGACGGCGACACGGTCTTCGCGCTCTCGACGCGGGCGGTCGAGCTGGAGCGGAGCCCGGACTTCGCGCGCACCGTGGGGCTCGTGACCGTGCAGACCGCCGCCGCGGAGGCCGTCCGTCTCGCGATCCTCGACGCCGTGCGGTCCGCGACCGCCGTCACGACCCCCGCGGGGACCTGGGAACCCTACCCCGCCCCGGCCGAGGCCCAGTAGCCGCCGGACTTTCACCACTTTCTGGTGAGCCGCCACGAGGTGTCCCCGCGTCGCGTCGGTGATTCGCGCCGTCGTCCGCTTGAAAACTGGTGAGACTCCCGGGGGCGAGGTTATCCACATAGAGCAGGCCGAGCCGCCGGAGCGCAGCCGTCCCGCGGCACGATGGCGGGATGGATGCCCTGTTGCAGTTCCTCCATCGGCGAGGCGGCGTCGCGCGCACGCGTGAACTCCTCGCAGCGGGCGTCCGCGAGCGGGACCTGGCGAGGGCAGTCAACGCCGGGATGCTCAATCGACCGCGCCCCGGCATCTACGCCCTCCCCGGAGCAGATCCGGTGCTGGTCCGCTGCGCGGCCACGAATTCTCGGCTGACGTGTCTCTCGGCTGCAGAGCACTACGGCCTCTGGACGCTGCGGAAGCCGGACAAGGTGCACGTGCTGAGGCCCGATGGCATGTTCTCGTCTGAACGTGCTGTGGTTCACCGGAGGAGCTGGGTGTCAGGCCAGCAGGATGGGTGGATCGCTTCCAAGGCGGACGTTGTGCTTCATGCCTTAGGCTGCCTGCCAGAGCTTGAGGCCCTGGTCCTGGTTGAATCGGCGTCTCGGCAGGGAATCTCTCTGGACTTCCTGCGCGACCGGCTGCCCGGACGGCGGAACGCGGGGGCGCGGCGGATCCTCGACCTCGTGGACGTCGGCTCGGAGTCTCTCCTCGAGACCCTCGCGCGCACACATCTGCGCCGGGCCGGCTTCCACGTCGAACCGCAGGTCGACATTCGCGGCGTCGGGTCGATGGACCTCCTCGTCGAAGGGTGCGTCGACGTCGAGACAGACGGCAAAGAGCACGAGGCACCGAGGCGTCGGCTCAAGGACTACCGCCGGGACAACACTGCCCAGTCGCTCGGCTTCGCCGTGGCGCGCTTCGGCTACGCCGAGATCGTGCGACGGCCCGAGTCGATGGTGAGTCAGGTGGCCGCCGTGGTTGAAGCTCGCCTCGCATTGGGTGGACTTCCCAACAGCGAAGACCTGTAGGACTTTCACCACTTTCAGCGCGGACGACGGCGCGACCCGCCGGCGGGGCGGGCGCACGCGCCGGGCGAGGCCGCGAAAGAAGGTGAAAGTCCCGCGCGGGAGAACGGCGTGTACCATGGGCGGATTTAACTTCCCGCCGGAGGTGGCGTACAGTTGTTTGTTGGCTGTCGGCCCTGCCGTGCCCTTTTCGGGGTGGCGACCGGCGGTTGAATCAACCATAGACGTCCACCGGGTGCCCGTGTGCCCGGCGGCACAACAGTTAGCGGAGGCTATGGCCAAGAAGGACGGTGTCATCGAGATCGAGGGCGTCGTGACCGAAGCGCTGCCCAACGCGATGTTTCGCGTTGAGTTGACGAACAAGCACGTCGTACTCGCTCACATCTCCGGGAAGATGCGTCAGCACTACATCCGAATCCTCCCGGAGGACCGCGTGGTGGTGGAGCTCAGCCCTTACGACCTGACCCGCGGCCGGATCGTCTACCGCTACAAGTAAGCAGCACGGCCGGGGGCACCCGGCCGTCTTTGCTGACCACCTGCAGAACACGCAAAGGAAAGCCATGAAGGTCAAGCCGAGCGTCAAGCAGATCTGCGACAAGTGCAAGGTGATCCGCCGTAACGGGCGGGTCATGGTGATCTGCGAGAACCCGCGCCACAAGCAGCGCCAGGGCTGATTTCCCCTCGCGGGAAAACAGTCCGGGCTGCGCCCACGCAATAACTAGATAGACGGCAGCACAAGCTGCGCTGGGACGAATTGGAGCCCGGACAGCTAACCCCCGGCCCGGAGGCTGGGGCCGCACGGAAAAGTGCGGGTGTACTGCCTACGACCTCCGGACAACACAAGGAGAACCGCCACTATGGCTCGTCTCGCTGGCGTTGACATTCCCCGCGAAAAGCGGTTGGAAATCGCGCTTACTTACATCTACGGCGTGGGTCGCACCCGTGCGAAGGAGACGCTCGCTGCCACGGGCATCAGCCCGGACGTTCGCGTGAAGGATCTCACGGACGCCGAGCTGGTCCAGCTGCGTGACTACATCGAGGGCAACTACAAGGTTGAGGGTGACCTTCGCCGCGAGGTGGCCGCCGATATCCGACGCAAGATCGAGATCGGTAGCTACGAGGGCCTGCGTCACCGCAAGGGCCTTCCGGTGCGCGGTCAGCGCACCAAGACCAACGCTCGTACCCGCAAGGGTCCGAAGCGGACCGTCGCCGGCAAGAAGAAGGCCGGCCGCTGATAGCGGCTAGCGTCACCAAGAAGTAGGAGACCTCATGCCCCCGAAGACCCGTGCGACCTCGGTCCGCAAGCCGCGTCGCAAGGATAAGAAGAACATCGCGCTGGGCCAGGCGCACATCAAGAGCACGTTCAACAACACGATCGTCTCGATCACCGATCCCTCGGGCGCCGTGATCTCGTGGGCCTCGGCCGGCGAGGTCGGCTTCAAGGGCTCGCGCAAGTCCACGCCGTACGCCGCCCAGCAGGCTGCCGAGTCTGCAGCGAAGCGTGCGCAGGAGCACGGCCTTCGCAAGGTCGACGTGTTCGTGAAGGGCCCGGGCTCGGGCCGCGAGACCGCGATCCGCGCGCTTCAGGCCGCCGGCCTCGAGGTTGGCTCCATCCAGGACGTCACCCCGAGCGCCCACAACGGTTGCCGCCCGCCGAAGCGTCGTCGCGTCTAACTGGTTGTCGATGGGCCTGGCCGGCCGCGGGGAACCGCGGCTGGCCACCGGTCCGTTACTTAGTCAGACCGTTTTCCATCCATCTGTGTTGCGTCATATAGCGGATGCTCGCTGAAAGGAAACTCCGTGCTTATTGCACAGCGCCCCACACTGTCTGAAGAAGTGGTGTCCGACAACCGCAGCCGATTCGTGATCGAGCCGCTCGAGCCCGGCTTCGGCTACACGCTCGGCAACTCGCTGCGTCGTACTCTGCTCTCCTCTATTCCGGGTGCCTCGGTCACGAGCGTCCGGATTGACGGTGTGCTGCACGAATTCACCACGGTTCCCGGGGTCAAGGAAGATGTCACCGAGATCATCCTGAACCTCAAGAGCCTGTCCATCTCCTCGGACCAGGACGAGCCGGTCGTCGCCTACCTGCGCAAGCAGGGCCCGGGCGTCGTCACGGCTGCGGACATCGCTCCGCCGGCCGGCGTGGAGATCCACAACCCGGATCTCCACATCGCGACGCTCAACTCCAAGGGCAAGTTCGAGCTCGAGCTCACGATCGAGCGCGGCCGCGGCTACGTTTCCGCGGCGCAGAACAAGTCCGCGGACGCCGAGATCGGCCGCATTCCGGTCGACTCGATCTACTCGCCCGTGCTGAAGGTCACCTTCCGCGTCGAGGCGACCCGCGTTGAGCAGCGCACCGACTTCGATCGCCTGATCGTGGATGTCGAGACGAAGCCGGCCATCAAGCCGCGCGACGCCGTCGCTTCCGCGGGTACCACGCTCGTGGAGCTCTTCGGCCTGGCCCGTGAGCTCAACACGGCGGCCGAGGGCATCGAGATCGGCCCGTCGCCGACCGACGCGGCGCTCGCCGCGGACATGGCGCTGCCGATCGAGGATCTGGACCTCACCGTGCGCTCGTACAACTGCCTCAAGCGCGAGGGCATCCACACCGTGGGTGAGCTCGTGGCGCGCTCCGAGGCCGACCTGATGGACATCCGGAACTTCGGTGCCAAGTCCATCGACGAGGTCAAGGCCAAGCTCACCGAGCTCGGCCTCTCGCTCAAGGACTCGCCTCCTGGTTTCGACCTCGCCGCTCGCGCAGCCGCGATCGACGAGGACGAGGCCCCGTTCGGCGACGACGACCTCTAAGCCACCATGAATTGACCGCGGCCGGGCATCGCCCGGACGCGGCACACCCGAGGAGAAACTACTATGCCTGCACCCGCCAAGGGTCCGCGTCTGGGCGGTGGCGCCGCGCACGAGCGCCTCATGCTCAACAACCTGGCCGCTGCGCTTTTCGAGCACAAGCGGATCACGACGACCGTGACGAAGGCCAAGCGCCTCCGCCCGGTCGCCGAGCGCCTCATCACGTTCGCGAAGCGCGGCGACCTCGCCTCGCGCCGCCGTGTCCAGGCCGCCATCTCGGCCCGCACGGCCACGAACAAGGGCATCATCCACGAGCTCTTCACGGAGATCGCGCCCCAGCTGGCCAACCGCGAGGGTGGCTACACGCGCATCACCAAGATCGGCAACCGCAAGGGTGACAACGCCCCCATGGCCGTCATCGAGCTCGTGCTCGAGCCGGTTTCCCCGAAGCAGGCCGTCGTGAAGGAGGCCGAGAAGGCCGCCGAGCGCGCCGCTGCCCCGAAGGCCGAGCCGGTCGTCGAGGCTGAGGTCGAGGAGACCGCGGCTGCCGAGGCTCCGGTCGAGGCTGAGGTCGAGGAGACCGCGGCCGCCGAGGCCGAGGCTCCCGCTGAGGAGACCGCGGCGCCGGCTGCCGAGGCCGAAACCGAGGCCAAGGGCGACGACGACGCCAAGTAAGCCCTGCCGTCGGGCGCCACTAAACTGGGGCGCATGACAGCAGAGAAGGCCCCCGTTCCCAACCCTGGGAACGGGGGCCTTCCCTCGTCCGGGGGCCCCCCCCGCGTGCGGGTGCGGCTCGACGTCGCGTACGACGGCGGGCCCTTCAGCGGGTGGGCCGTCCAGCCGGGCCTGCGGACCGTCCAAGGCTCGCTCGAGGAGGCGCTCGGGCTCATCCTGCGGCGTCCCGCGCGGGTCGTGGTAGCCGGGCGCACCGACGCGGGTGTCCACGCGCGGGGGCAGGTGGTCCACGTGGACCTCACGGAAGCGGAGTGGGAGTCGCTCCCGCGCCGCTCGGACGCCGCACCGGAGGACGTGCTCGCGCGGCGACTCCGCGGGGCCCTGAGCCGTGTCCTCGCCGAGGAGACGGGGGCGCTCGAGGTGCGCCGCGCCGCTGTGGCTCCCGAGGGCTTCGACGCGCGGTTCTCCGCGCTGTGGCGGCGCTACTCCTATCGCATCGCGGACCGGCCCGAGCACTGGGACCCCACGCTGCGGGGCGTCACGCTGTGGCACAAGTCGGCGCTCGACGTGGGCCGCATGAACGGCGCCGCCGCGCAGCTGCTCGGCCTCCAGGACTTCCTCTCGTTCTGCAAGCCGCGCGAGGGCTCGACGACCGTGCGCGAGCTCCAGGACTTCTCCTTCGAGCGGACGCATGACGGCGTGGTCCTCGCCCATGTGCGCGCCGACGCGTTCTGCCACAACATGGTGCGGACCCTCGTGGGGGCGTCCTTGCGGGTGGGGGAGGGACTCGAGCGGCCCGAGTGGCTCCACGAGCGCCTGCTCGCGCGCGTCCGGGACGCGAAGACGCGGCTCGCGCCAGCGCACCCCCTCGTCCTCGAGGAGGTCGGCTACCCCGAGACGGCGGAGGAGCTGGCCGCGCGCGCCGAGCAGACGCGCGCGCTGAGGGACCCTGCCTGACGCCCTGCCCTAGGCGAACTCGGGGCCGCGCACGGGCAGGAGCAGTGTGAACACGCTCCCGCGGCCCGGCTCGCTTTCGACCTCGAGCCGGCCGCCGTGCCGCTCCGCGATCCATTGCGTGAGCGCGAGGCCTAGCCCCACCCCCGGGATCTCGGAGCGTCTGGCCTCCGCCGTGCGGAAGAAGCGCTCGAAGACGCGCTCCTGCTCTCCCGGGGCGATGCCCATGCCCCGGTCGCTCACCTCGACCGTGACCCAGCCGTCCCGCTGGGCGGCGCGGAGCCGCACGGTTCCGCCGTCGGGCGAGTACTTGATCGCGTTCGAGAGCAGATTGTCCACGGCCTGGCCGACTCGGAGCGGGTCGGCCCGGACCCACAACGGCTCCTCG
>NZ_JBKZWT010000221.1:0-6208 GCF_047759905.1 Sinomonas sp. G460-2
CCCACGAGACGTGACCTTTGAACGTTTGGGGACCCCCTTTAGGCCGAGGCCGGTTCCTTGCGCAGGAGGTTCTCCGGGACCTTCGCGGCCGCCGCAGCGTCGATGAGCCACAGCGTGCGGTTGCGGCCACGCGCGCCCGCCGCCGGCACCTGGACTGTCCCGGCGCCCGCGAGGGCGAGGCCCACGGCGCCCGCCTTGTCCTCGCCGGCCACGAGCATCCAAACCTCGCCTGCGGACTTGATCACGGGCAGCGTGAGGGAGATGCGCTCGGGCGGCGGCTTCGGGGAGTTCGTCACCCCGACCACCGTGAGGTCGTTCTCGCGAATGCCCGCCATCTCGGGGAACAGCGACGCGACGTGCGCGTCGGGGCCCACGCCGAGCAGCAGAACGTCGAAGCGCGGCACGCGGCCGGGCTCGTCGGCGCGATCATCCGAGTAATCGGCCTCGTGCTCACGCTGCGCCGCCTCGGCGAGCCGTTCGGCGTAGTCCGCGGCCGCGTCGTCGGGCGTCGCGAACTCACCCGCGGCCCCCGGAACGTGGACGCGCGCGGGGTCGAGCGGAAGCTGACCCAGGAGGGCCTCCTGAGCCTGGACCGCATTTCGCTCTGCGGAGTTCGCCTCGACGAAGCGCTCGTCACCCCACCAGATGTTGACCTTCGACCAGTCGACGGCGGCGCACGCCGGCGAATCCGCGACGGCACGCAGGGTCCCGATGCCCATGGTGCCGCCCGTCAGGACGATCGTCGCGTCGCCGTAGCGGTCCTGCGTGTCCACGAGCTTCGTGATGAGGCGCGCGGCGATGGCCGCCAGAAGCACGGACGAATCGGGATGGATGCTCACTCGGGGATCAGCGCTCACTCGGTGTCACACTCCTCAGGTTGGTGCGCGGAAGGCCCTCGGCAAGAACCTCGCCGAACACCTCGTCAGGATCGAGCCGACGCAGCTCTTCGGTGAGACAGTCCTGAAGCGTCCGCCGGGGGAGGGCGATGCGCTGGGAGGGCTGCCCCGGCTGGGTCAGCTCGGCCACGGTGAGGCCCGGGCGGTAGAGCTGGATGTCGCCCGACGGGCGGTTGAGCTTGACGCGTCGGATGCCGGTGCCCGCGGGGTCGGACACGATCGTCACGGGCACATCGAGCTCGAGCGTGAGCCACGAGGCGAGCAGGACCGTGCTCGGCGAGTCGGAGGCTCCCTCGACGGTCACGGCAGTCACGGGCGAATCGTCGGCCTGATCGAGCGCAGCCGCGAGCTGGATGCGCCAGTTCGTGAGGCGCGTCCACGCGAGGTCGGTGTCGCCTGCGCGATACGTCTCGCGCATCTGATACAGCGCCTCAGTGGGGTCGGGCTCATTGCCGGAGTCGGTGATCCGTCGGTGCGCGATGCAGCCCACTGACGTCGCGCTCGCGTTCTTCGGGGCGCCGTGCGGCCACCACGCGACGATCGGAGCGTCGGGCAGGAGGAGCGCCGCGACGAGCGATTCGCTCTCTTCGGCGAGCCGGCCGTAGCCGCGCAGCACGACGACCTCGGACGCGCCGGCGTCGCCGCCCACGCGGATCTGGCCGTCGATCCTATCGGCCGAGTCGCGGCCCGAGTCGACGAGCACGATGATGCGGCAGGGGTGCTCGCGGCTGGCTTGGTTGGCCGCCTCGATGGCCTCTTCCTCGTAGCCGTGCTTCGTGATGACGACGAGCGTGAGGACCCGGCTGAGCGCCACGACGCCGCCCTGATGGCGGACGTTCATGAGCTCCTTCGAGATCTTCGAAGTCGTCGTGTGGGGAAGGTCGATGATCAAGGCCGCCTCCAAGAGCGTCCGTCGCGGGCCATGAGCGCGTCAGAGGACGCGGGGCCCCAGCTGCCAGGTGCGTAGGGTTCGGGCTTGTCTCCCGTGGCCTCCCAATAGTCCTCGAACGGGTCGAGGATCTTCCATGAGAGCTCGACCTCCTCGTGACGGGGGAAGAGCGGCGGCTCGCCGAGCAGAACGTCGAGGATGAGGCGCTCGTACGCCTCGGGGGAGGACTCGGTGAACGAATGGCCGTAGCTGAAGTCCATGCTCACGTCGCGCACCTCCATCTGGGTGCCCGGGACCTTCGAACCGAAGCGGATGGTGGCGCCCTCATCCGGCTGCACGCGGATCACCACGGCGTTCTGACCGAATTCGGCGCTTCCCTGGTCGAGGAAGAGCAGGTTGGGCGCCTTCTTGAAGACGACCGCGATCTCGGTGACGCGGCGGCCAAGGCGCTTTCCGGCCCGGAGATAGAACGGAACGCCCGCCCACCTGCGGGTGTGGATGTCCACGCGGATCGCGGCGTAGGTCTCGGTCGTGGAGTCGGCGGGGATGCCCTCCTCCTCAAGGTAGCCCTGAACGAGCTCGCCGCCCTGCCAGCCGCCCGCGAACTGTCCGCGCGCGGAGTGGAGCGAGAGGTCCTCGGGGAGTCGCACCGCGGCGAGAACCTTCTCCTTCTCGGCCCGGAGGTCCTCGGCCTCGAAGGAGATGGGCTCCTCCATGGCCGTGAGCGCAAGGAGCTGCAGGAGGTGGTTCTGGATGACGTCGCGCGCGGCGCCGACCCCGTCGTAGTAGCCGGCTCGGCCACCCGTGCCGATGTCCTCGGCCATGGTGATCTGGACGTGGTCCACATAGTTCGCGTTCCAGAGCGGCTCGAACAGCTGGTTCGCGAAGCGCAGCGCGAGGATGTTCTGGACCGTCTCCTTGCCGAGGTAGTGGTCGATCCGGAAGACGGCGTCCGGCGGGAAGACCGACTCGACGATGTCGTTGAGCTGGCGCGCCGACTCGAGGTTATGGCCGAACGGCTTCTCGATGACCACGCGGCGCCACTTGCCCTCCTGGGCCTGCGCGAGTCCGTGGTCGGAGAGCTGGCGGCACACCTGCTCGAACGCCTTGGGCGGGATCGAGAGGTAGAACGCGTGGTTGCCGCGCGTACCGCGCTTTTCATCGAGTTCTTCGAGAGTGGTCTTGAGACGCTCGAACGCTTCGCCGTCGTCGAACGCGCCCTGAACGAAGCGCACGCCCTCGTTGAGCTGGGCCCACACGGTCTCGTCGAACGGCGTTCGCGCGTACTTCTTGACCGAGGCCTTGACCTCCTCGGCAAAATCCTCGTGCTCCCATTCGCGGCGCGCGAAGCCCACCAGCGCGAAGCTCGGCGGGAGCAGGCCGCGGTTGGCGAGGTCGTAGACGGCGGGCATGAGCTTCTTGCGGGCGAGGTCGCCGGTCACCCCGAAGAGCACGAGCGCGGACGGGCCCGCGATGCGGTTGAGGCGCCGATCCCGCGGGTCGCGAAGCGGATTGCGCCGCCGCGTCCCGTGCGCGCCGTTGTCGTTCTCTGGCATGATGCCTTTCTATTCCATCTGGTGCGGACCGCGAAAGCGCACAACCTCTACGCACGTCGCAGTGCAAAAGCCGCCGGCCCGGCCGCGTGGGCCGAGCCGACGGCTTGGAGCCTTAGCGGCCCAGAGCAGACACGAGCTCGGTCAGCTGCCGGACCCCCGCCGCGCGGTCGGCGAGGTGTAGGCGGAGCACCGGGCGCCCGTGCTCGGCGAGCACCTGGGCGTCACCGGCGGCCTGGGCCTCGATGAGCTGCGCGAACGTGAACGGGCGCTCGGGGATCTCGACGTCGTTCGACGCTGCGGCCGTCACCTGAAGGAAGACGCCCACGGCGGGGCCGCCCTTGTGGTACTGACCGGTCGAGTGCAGGAACCGCGGGCCCCAGCCGAAAGTGGTCGGCCGGCCGGTGGCCTTGGCGAACACGTCGCGGACCCCCTCGAGCTGCGGGTACGCGAGCCGGTCGAGGTAGGCCTGCACGCTGAGGTAGCCCGTCGGGCCGAGCTGGGAAAGGAGGGCCTTGACGGCCTCCTCGACCGTCGCGGCGCCGCCGAGCCACTCGCCGCCACGGACCTCGATCGAGCCCTCCACGAAGTTCGCGGGGGTCGGTTCCGGGCGAGCGTCGAGAAGGCCGCGCGCGGCGACCTTCGCGGCCTCGACGTCGGGCTGGTCGAAAGGGTTGATGCCCAGGAGGCGCCCGGCGACCGCGGTCGCGAACTCCCACGCGAGCATCTGGGACGCGAGCGTGCCGCCCACGGCGGCCTCGTTCTCGCCGAGGGTGGGCTCGCCGTCCGTGGAAACGAGTCGGACCACCAGGACGTCTGCGGCGCCCTCCGACACCTCGGGGGAGTCCACCGAGGCGACGACGGGCAGAACGCCCCGGCCGATCTTGCCAGTCGACTCCGCGATGAGCTGTTCGGCCCAATCCGCGAAGCCCGCGATGCCGGAGCCCGCCTCGACGATGACGGCCTTGTCCCGCAGCGGAGTCGTGCCGCCGAGGGCGGCACCGAGCTGCAGACCGATGTTGTCCGCCGAGTCCTCGCGGAGAAGTTCCGCAGCCTCCTCGGCCTCGTCGAGCAGAGCCTGGACGTCGACGCCCGCGAGGCCCGAGGGCACGAGCCCGAACGCCGTGAGGGCCGAGTACCGGCCGCCAACCGTGGGGTCCGCGTTGAACACGGCCCGGTAGCCGGCCTCACGGCTCGCCGCGTCGAGCGGCGAACCGGGGTCGGTGACGACGACGACGCGCTGCTTGGGGTCGATGCCGGCTGCCGCGAAGGCTGCTTCGAAGGCACGGCGCTGCGAGTCGGTCTCGACGGTCGAGCCGGACTTCGAGGACACGACGACGGCGGTGGCCTCGATGCGCTCGGAGAGCGCCGCGGCGACCTGCTCCGGATCGGTCGAGTCGAGCACAACGAGCGGGACGCCGGCCGTCGCCGTGATGACCTCGGGCGCGAGCGACGAGCCGCCCATGCCGCAGAGGACGATCCGGTCGACGCCCTCGGCCCGGAAGGCGTCGCGCAGCGCGACGATGTCCGCGACGAGCGGCTGCGAAACGCTCGCCGCGTCGACCCACCCGAGGCGCTTCGACGACTCGTCTTCCGCCGCCTTGCCCCACAGCGTGTGGTCCTTCGCGAAGATCCGGCTTGCCACGCCGTCGGCCGCAAGCTGCGCGACGTGCGCTTCGACGGCCTCGCGGGCCGCCCCCGTCGCGTCGAAGGTCAGCGCGCTCATGCGCGCGCCCCCTGCGCGGTCTCGGAGAGGGTGCGCTCGACGTCGGCGAGGAGGTCGTTCCAGGAGGCGACGAACTTGTCGAGGCCCTCGGTCTCGAGGACGGCGACGACGTCGTTGTAGGAGACGCCGATCTTCTCGAGCGCGTCGAGGTGGGCGTTGGACGCCGCGTACGTGCCGCGCACGGTGTCGCCGGTGACCTCGGCGTGGTCGAAGGTCGCGTCCAGCGTCTTCTCCGGCATCGTGTTCACCACGCCAGGGGCCACGAGGCCCGTGACGTAGAGGGTGTCGGGGAGTGAAGGGTCCTTGACGCCGGTGGAGGCCCACAGCGGGCGCTGGGGCAGCGCGCCGGCGTCGGCGAGGAGCTTGAAGCGCTCGGAGGTGAACTCCTCCTCGAAGACCTGGTAGGCCAGGCGGGCGTTGGCGAGGCCGGCCTGGCCCTTGAGGGCCTTGGCCTCGTCGGTGCCGATGGCCTCGAGGCGCTTGTCGACCTCGGTGTCCACGCGGGAGACGAAGAACGAGGCGACCGAGTGGATGTTGGCGAGGTCGTGGCCGTTGGCCTTGGCCTTCTCGAGCCCGGTCATGAACGCGTTGATCACGGCGCGGTAGCGCTCGAGGGAGAAGATCAGCGTGACGTTGACGCTGATTCCGGCGCCGAGCGTCTCGGCGATCGCCTCGAGGCCCTCGAGGGTGGCGGGGATCTTGATGTACACATTCTCGCGCGCGACCTTGGCGTGGAGGCGCTTGGCCTCGGCGATCGTGCCGGCGGTGTCCCACGCGAGGCGCGGGTCGACCTCGATCGATACCCGGCCGTCCACGCCTTGGGTCGCCGCTGCGACGGGGGCGAAGAGGTCGCACGCGGTGGCGACGTCGTGGGTGGTGAGCTCGAAGACGGTGCGCTCGACGTCGGCGCCGTCCGCGACGAGCTCGCGCAGCTGGGCGTCGTAGCCGTGGCCCTTGGTGATCGCGGCCTGGAAGATCGTCGGGTTCGTGGTCACGCCCACGACGTTCTTCTCCTCGATCAGGGCCTTGAGCGATCCATCGGTCAGGCGCTGACGCGAGAGGTCATCGAGCCAGATCGAGACGCCGGCGTCGGAGAGGGCCTTGGTAGGGGTAGTCATGTCAGTTCCTCCTTGTGAGGTGGTCG
>NZ_JBKZWT010000222.1:0-6093 GCF_047759905.1 Sinomonas sp. G460-2
AACGGACGACGGCGGCGCCTCGCCTCGCCGTGCTCCGGCGCGACTTCGTGGCGCGCGTCCTCGAGCTCGTTCCCGACGCGCTCGTCACGGGACACCCCGAGGAGCGCCTGCCGGGGAGTGCGTCCTTCTGCTTCCCTCGCGTGAGCGGAGAATCGGTGCTGCTCGAGCTCGAGCGGCGTGGGGTGGTGTGCTCCTCGGGATCGGCGTGCGCCGCGGGCTCGAGCGACCCCTCGCACGTGCTGCTCGCGCTCGGCCTCGATCCCGAGACGGCGCTCACGGCCGTGCGCTTCACGCTGCCCACGACGATCGCCGCCGACGAGCTTGAGGAAGCCGCGCTGGCTCTCGCAGACTCGTACGCCGCCGTCGTCGGCGTTGCCCGCAAATAGAGCTGGTCCGGCGTCGGGCCGGTTGTGTTGGGCCGGTTGCGTTGGACCAGTCGGCGCTCAGAACGGCGGCGCCGGATCTCCTTCCGGGTACGTGAGGTATCTGCGACCTGAAGGTGCTTTCCATTCGAGGGTCCCGGGTGGCACCGGGCCCCCAGGCGGCGCACTCGAGCGGACATGCCGCACGTCCCAGTGCCCCACGGTTTTGAGCCGGTGGTGCTGAGCGCACAGGAGCGCTAGATTGTCGGCTTCAGTAGTGCCGCCCTCAGCCCACTCGCGCGTGTGATCGGCCTCGGCTGCCGCCGCCGGCTTGTCGCAGCCGGGGAACCGGCACGTCCTGTCTCGGGCCCCGAGGAAACGCCGCATCGCGAGCGTCGGCGTGTACCGGCGCCTCCCAAGAGCAAGCGGGACGCCGTCTTCGGGATCGACGAAGAGTCGCGTCCACGTTGCCGCCTCGGAGGCGAGAATCCTCGCGGCGCTCGCATCAATGGCCCCATAGCCCACGATCTCGCCGGGCGAGTCAGAGTCACCGGAGAGCGTCCGCGCAGGAACGGTCACGATGAGCTCGGTGCGCACTCCGCCGCGCGGTCCGGGCGACGGAAGAGCATCTCCCGTCGTGACGGCCTCGATGGACCCGATTCCGGCGGTGGCAGACGCGTCGCTGCCGAGGAGGTCTGCGAGGACGTCAGCGCGCAGCTGGTTGATCGTGCGGTGTTCTTCGGGGCTTTGGAGCGAGCGGGAAATGGCCTCAAGTCGGGTATCGATTGCTGCACCCACCTCGAGGGGCAGATAGGCCGAGAGCCAGCACATGCCGTCCTGCGCTGGTTCGAGATCGACGCGACGATGGGCGGATACTCGCTCCTTCCGTACCGATAGCGGCTCGCACGCGTACTTCTCCGCCAGGCGACGCAGGTGACGCTTCAGCGTGCCCTGACTCAGGGTCTGATCCGGATCGGGAGGGTTCGCGATACCGACCGCTTCCGCGGCGAATGCTTCGAGGCGCTCGGGAGGAACGGGCGCAGCGGCATCGAGGATCACGTTGGCCCGGCGGCGTGGGAGATTACCGGCCGCCATGGCTTCGAGGACCGGCTTCCATGCCTTGTCAGTGACAATCAGGGCTTCGGCGACTGCGGCGGAGGCTGTTCTCTGGGAGATCCGGAGCGCTGCGGCGAGCTCGGACGCGGCGATGTCGGGTGCGTCCAGTCTGTCAACGGGGTTCTCCGACGATCCGCCGACGGCGGCAGAGAGGGCGGCGAGAACTATGGCCTTCCGAGCCTCAAGCCTGGCCTGCTCGGCATCGATCAGCGTAAGTTCCGCCACCAGTTCGTCGGCTCGCTGCGCCCGCGCTCGGGCCATGATGCCCGACGGCGCAAGGGCCGCCTCCCAAGCGGCGTCGGCCTCGTCGTCGTCATCCTCGAACGATTCGAACAGCGCCGGATCAACCGTAGGCGGCTCGGCAGTGCGGGCGCGCGGATCCGCGCGGAAGTCCCAGCCGTCCGCGCCGAGCGGGTCGGCCGGCCAGCCTGTCTGCGGATCACGCCCCCCGATAACCATGACCTGAGTCTCCGCGGAAGGTCCGACATTTTTGGGGTGCGCATGCGGACGCGCTCCTTGCGGGCGAGTGGGACGCCGGGGGTAGCCTATGGCCGTGATCGGTGCTGGCTTCCTCTCCGAATGGCTCCTCGAATCCGATCCCGCGCTGCGCTGGCAGGTCGGGCGCGACCTCCTCGGGGCTGCCCTCCGGCTGGGATGCGACCCCGCCGCCGCGTCGCGGCGGAGGGCAACGGTGCACGGCTCCTCACGCTTCAGGATCCTGACGGTCACTGGGACGGCGGCGCCTTCTTCCCCGGCAACTCGCATGGTGGGACGGCGCGCCGTGAGCGCCCCTCGGGGTTGAACGGCGTGTCAGGCGTTGCGGGCGCGGCGGAAGATCCAGTGCCGCAAGAGCGAGAAGCGGACCGCGGTCGCGACCCATCCCGCGACCGTCGTGGTCCAGAGCTCGACGGCGACGCCCGCGAGTGGATTCACCCACAGGAGCACCCAGAGGCTCCCGCTCGTGAGCAGGAGCGCGACGCCCATCGCGACGAGCCCGTTGAAGTGGTCCTGCGCGAGGCCACGCCGCTCCCTGATGTGGAACGTGAAGCGGCGGTTGAGCGACGTGTTCATGACCGACGTCGCGATGAGCGCGATCGCATTGGCGAGCTGCGGACCGAGCCACGGCCGGCACAGCGCATACAGGGCGAGGGACGTGAGAGTGCACACGATCCCGACGCCCGTGAACCTCGTGAGCTGCCGAACGATCGGCCTGCCCCACGCGGTGCGGAGCAGGCCGTTCCCGCGGTGGAGGAGCCCCCGCTGGGTGTCAGCGCCCGGCGTGCGCACGAGGCCCCGAGCGGGCGGCGCAGGGAGCGCCGCCCCCGTCGGGGCCTCGGGCGGGGTCCACTGCTGATCCATGTATCTAGGCTCTCACGGACTTGCTGTGGCTGTGCTGTGTCGTTCGGATGACTAGCTGTGCAGCAGGGTCACCGCCGGCAGGATCACTGCCGGCAGTGCTAGCGCCGGCAGAGCTACCGCCGGCTCGAGGGTCGGTTCGCCACGACGGGCGCCGTGCCGGTGAAGCCCTCGCGGGCTGCGGCGATCTCGCGGATCCGGTCGCGGCACGCGTACCAGCCGACGACCATGAGCACGATCGCGACGCCTGTCGCGAGGAGCGTCCACGGCGAGTCGGCGAGCACGAGCACGAGGACGACGGCCAAGAACACTAGCGTGATGTACCCCGTGTAGGGGGCTCCGGGCATCCGGAACGAGGGACGCTGGGTCCACCCCTTCTTGGCCCACCGCTGGAGCTGGATCTGGCACAGCACGATCGCGGCCCACGTGGTGATGATCCCGACGGAGGCGACGTTGAGCACGATCTCGAACGCGTCGCTCGGGACGAGGTAGTTCAGCGGCACCCCGAGGAGGGAAACGACGGCGGTGATCGCGATGCCGCCGTAGGGCACCCCGGCCTTGTTCATGCGGAGGGCGAACTTCGGCGCCGAGCCGGCGGCGGCCATCGAGCGCAGAATTCGTCCCGTGGAGTACAGGCCCGCGTTGAGCGACGAGAGGGACGCGGTAAGCACCACGAGGTTCATGATGACGTCGACCCCGTTGACGCCGATGTGCCCGAAGAACGTCACGAACGGGCTCACGCCCTTCTGGTAGTCCGTGTAAGGCAGGAGGAGGGACAGCAGGATCACGGAACCCACGTAGAAGACGGCGATGCGGAGCACCACCGAGTTGATGGCCTTGGGCATGATCTTGGCCGGGTTCTCGGTCTCGCCCGCGGCCGTGCCCACGAGTTCCACTGAGGCGTAAGCGAAGACGACGCCCTGCATGAGCAGGATCATCGGGGCAATGCCGAGCGGGAAGATGCCGCCGTGATCGGTGATGAGGGAGAAGCCGGTCGGTGAGCCCGTGGGCGTGCCGAAGATGACGAAGTAGATGCCGATGACGAGGAAGGCGAGGAGCGCTGCGACCTTGATGAGGGCGAACCAGAACTCCATCTCGCCGAAGACCTTGACGGAGACGAGGTTGAGCGTGAGCACCAGCACGAGGGCGATGAGGGCCCAGGCCCACTGCGGGACGGCGGCGATCCAGGGGACGTACTTGCCGAAGAAGTTCATGTACAGGGCCGCCGCGGTGGTGTCGACGATTGTGGTCATGGCCCAGTTGATCCAGTAGAACCAGCCGGAGACGAACGCGGCCTTCTCGCCGAAGAACTCGCGGGCGTAGGAGACGAACGAGCCCGAGGACGGCCGGTGGAGCACGAGCTCCCCGAGCGCGCGCAGGATGAGG
Source organism: Sinomonas sp. G460-2 (assembly GCF_047759905.1). Taxonomy (NCBI): domain Bacteria; kingdom Bacillati; phylum Actinomycetota; class Actinomycetes; order Micrococcales; family Micrococcaceae; genus Sinomonas; species Sinomonas sp. G460-2. The sequence continues at coordinate 4,221 of NZ_JBKZWT010000222.1, forward strand.
AAGACGAACGCGCCGCAGATCGCGTACGCGAGCACGAGGGAGGGCCCCGCGGCCGCGAGGCGGCCGCCAGCACCGAGGAACAGGCCCGTGCCGATCGCACCGCCGATCGCGATCATCTGGATCTGCCGCGCCTTGAGGCCCTTGTGATACCCGGCGTCTTCGGCGTGCAGCACATGGTCGGTCGAATGGGCGTGGCCGTGGTCTTCGAGGTGGTCCGGAATCTGGGTCTCGCCCGTTGTCCGGGCAGGGTCAAGCGAGGACATTCGAGTCCTTTCGGTGGGGGAATCTGTCAGAAGGGTGCGAAGGAGGACGGCGCCTAGCTCGTGAGGTTCGCGAGCCGCTCCGGGCGGAGCAACTCCTCGAGCCGCTCGGCGGTGAGCAGCCCGCGCTCGAGCACGAGCTCGGCCACGCCGCGCCCGCTCGCGAGCGCCTCTTGGGCGATCGACGTCGCGGCCGCGTACCCGAGGTAGGGGTTGAGGGCCGTGACCAGGCCGATCGAGTGCTCGACGCTCGCGCGCAGACGCCCTGCGTTGGCGGTAATGCCGCGCACGCAGCGTTCGGTGAGCGTGCGGCATGCAGCCTCGAGGTGCGTGATGCTCTTGTGGAGGCTGTGCACGATGATCGGCTCGAACGCGTTGAGCTGGAGCTGACCGGCCTCGGCGGCCATCGTGATGGTCACGTCGTTGCCGATCACCTCGTAGGCGACCTGGCTGACCACTTCCGGGATCACCGGGTTGATCTTGCCGGGCATGATGGAGGAACCCGACTGGACGGCGGGCAGGTTGATCTCTCCGAGGCCCGCGCGGGGACCCGAGGAGAGCAGTCGGAGATCGTTGCAGATCTTGGACAGCTTGACTGCGACGCGCTTGAGCACGCCGGAGAGGTGCACGAAGGCGCCCATGTCCTGGGTGGCCTCGATGAGATCGGGCGCCGTCACGAGCGGGAGGCCCGTGGCCTGGCCGAGGTGGCGGCAGGCCGCCTCCGTGTAGCCCGCGGGCGCGTTGAGGCCCGTGCCGATCGCGGTCGCGCCGAGGTTGATCTCGTGCACGAGGCGGGAGGCCTCGCGCAGCCGCTCGCGGTCCTCGCCGATGGTCACGGCGTACGTCCCGAACTCCTGGCCGAGCGTCATGGGCACGGCGTCCTGCAGCTGCGTGCGCCCCATCTTGACGACCGTCCGGAACTCCGTGGCCTTCTCCGCGAACGCGTTCTCGAGCACCGTGAGCGCGTCGAGCAGGCCTTCGATCCCGAAGACGGTCGCGACGCGCACCGCGGTCGGGTAGACGTCGTTCGTCGACTGGCTCAGGTTGACGTGGTCGTTCGGGTGGAGCGCCGCGTACTCGCCCTTCTCGCGCCCGAGGAGCTCGAGGGCACGGTTCGCGATGACCTCGTTCGCGTTCATGTTCGAGGACGTTCCGGCCCCGCCCTGGATGACGTCGACCACGAACTGCTCCGCGAGCCTCCCCTCGAGGATCTCGAGGCACGCTCCCTCGATCGCGGCTCCGCGCTCGCCGTCGAGCAGGCCGAGCTCCTGGTTCGCGCGGGCGGCCGCGAGCTTGACCGCGGCGAGGCCCCGCACCAGGTGCGGGTTCGTGGAGAGCGGCCGGCCCGTGATGGGGAAGTTCTCCACGGCGCGGAGTGTGTGCACGCCCCAATATGCCTCCGCAGGGATTTCGCGGTCGCCGAGGAGATCGTGGTCGAGGCGGAACGCGCCTGCGGGCGCGAGTGTTCCGGCGGGAACAGTCATGGTGAGGGCCTTTCGTGCGGTTCGGGCAGCGTGACGAGTGGTGGTTCGGGCCAGGCTCAGGATTCGGGGAACGCGGCGTCAAGGGCCGTGAACGTGCCGACGGGACGCCCGCCGCCGAGCACGGGGGAT